>JAZRBL010000039.1:0-1635 GCA_045635045.1 Candidatus Enterocola sp.
CGTTAATAGAGTAGGGTTTTGAAATATAGTCGTCGGCACCAATAGAAAAACCACGCAATTTGTCGGCTTCGGTGTATTTAGCAGTTAGGTAAATAATGGGAATGTTGGCAGTAGCGTCGTTTTTGCGCAACATGGTTCCTAGTTTGAAACCCGATATTTCGCCCATCATGACGTCGAGCATAAAAAGTTGATACGAATCCAAGTTGTCTTGTTTCAAAACATCTTCGGCAGAGTAAGCTACGTCTACTATATAACCTGCTTGTTCTAGGTTAAATTGCAAGATTTCACACAAATCTTCTTCGTCGTCTACAACTAAAATACGTTCGTTTGCCATATATTTTAAGGTTTTAGTGCTAACAAAAGTACAACATATCGTTTATAAAAACAACTTTTTGTCTTACTATCGTTTAAAATTACTTTTTAAATACAAAGTAAACCGATAGAACCATCAAGATAAAACCAATAATATGGTTCCATCGAATGCTCTCATTAAAAGCCAAAACAGAAAAGATCATAAATACCAACAGGGTAATGGCTTCTTGAATCACTTTTAACTCCAATAAGGTAAATGGGCCGCCGTTTCCTTCAAAGCCAATGCGGTTGGCAGGTACCTGAAAACAATATTCAAATAGCGCGATGCCCCAGCTTAGACCAATGACGGCAATAAGTGGCCAACTTTCAAACCATTTGAACTCTTTCAATTTTAAGTGACCGTACCATGCCAAAGTCATAAAGGTGTTGGAAATAACCAACAGCAGAATGGTGTAAAATATTTTCATAATGTAATTTAATAATCAGCATTAGCCCAAAGCGTAGTAAAGCCAATTAATCGGTCGTATTTACTACCAAAGGGTCGATGATAAACGTAAATGGCGTACTCGTTTTCGGTTTGCCAAAAATTTCCCTCAATAGAGGCGAATGTTCCTTGGTTTTTCCCTTTTGGAACCGTGGTATATAGGTAGTTGTAGCCCCGTTGCTTTAGCAGTAAAACCTTTTCGTAGCATTGTTTGTTGGGGTTGTATTGCATCCTACCATCGGGGGTAACGCGGTTACCTGTCAATTCTCCTATAAGATACACGTCGCTGTCTACAAAAGGTTGGTCAACAGGTAGGGTAAAGTGGGTAAAATAGTAGTCGCCATCAACCTCGGGTTGATCCGAAAATTGCACGTTTACGATGTATCTGCCGCTAACATCCTCTACGTAATCGTACTGTTTTTTGTTCCTTAGTTCGTCGGGGTAGAGGGTGGCATGAAAGTAAGGGTTAAAGTAGTCGACGCTTTCTACTCGTTCGCTTAGTACGCGTTCCGACGAGATATCAAACGTGCGGTACTCGTTGCCAGCTTCAAAAATTAATAGTTGGTTGTTTTGGTAGCGAAGCGTGTTTTTCTCCCAATAATCAGGGTTCTTTAGTGTTACTTTGTTGTCTTGGCGTTTGTTTTGTTCTACCACTACAATAACCTCGTTTTGTGCGTCTTTAATAGGGTATCCGCTGTAGTCAACAGAAAAATTAACTTGCTGATACTTATTTTGATAGCTAATGTTAGTACGAGCAGTTGCCTCGCCATGGATGCCCACCTTGGGCTCTACGACAGAAAAACATGCGGTAAGTCGGATCGTAGCCATGTCGTTTCTGT
>JAZRBL010000040.1:0-10040 GCA_045635045.1 Candidatus Enterocola sp.
TAAAAATAGGCAATTTTGGCAAATGAAAGAGATGATGTTGGCTGCTCCCGTAACCGTAGGAGCCTCTGGCCCCTTATTTGGCATAGTATTGGCATTTGCCGTCTTGTTGCCTCAAGCACGCATGGTATTGTTGTTTTTCCCCGTACCCATCCGCGCCCCTTACTTTGTGGCGCTGTATGCTGCTGCCGAGCTATTTATGGGCGTCATTCCATCGAGCGATGGCATTGCCCATTTTGCGCACCTAGGGGGCATGTTGTTTGCCGGCATTCTCCTATTGTTTTGGAAAAAGAAAGGAAATTTATACTAAATTTCGCCTTGCATGAATCGTTTTTTTAACGACATTAAACAGAGTTTTAAAGAAGGGAATTTCTTAACCCGACTGCTATACATCAATATTGGTTTGTTTGTTATACTCAAACTTAGCCTTCTGGTATGTACGTATACAGGCACCTCTATCCATTGGGTAGATAAAATAAAAGTGCCTGCTTCGCTACCCGTATTGGCCACCCAGCCCTGGTCGGTGCTAACATACATGTTCATACACACCGACTTTATTCATGCCATTTTTAACCTCATTGCCTTGTACTACATGGGCCGATTGTTTTTGTTTTATTTTAATCAAAAACAGCTGGTAGCCGTGTACATTTGGGGAGGTTTAGCAGGGGCTTTCTTTTACCTTATTGGCATTAATTTTTTTAGTTTCCTAGAAACCTACAAACATGCCAACTATTTGTTGGGTGCATCGGCCTCGGTAATGGCTATTTTGTTTGCCGCAGTGGGATATGCTCCCAACAACCAGGTACGCCTTGCATTGGTAGGCGATGTTAAGCTTAAATACCTTGGTTTGGTATTTTTAGCCATCGACTTAGTGGGGCTTAACTCTACCAACCCTGGCGGTGCTTTATCGCATTTAGGAGGTGCTTTTATGGGGTATATTTTTGGTGCTAGCTACCTAAATGGCAACGACCTTAGCAAACCCATTACCGCTATTATCGACTGGGTGGTAAACAACTTTTCTGGCAATCAACCCAAAAGAAGATTCAAAGTAAAGGTAAACCAAACGCAAAACATGAGCGATGCGCAGTGGAACAAACAACAAAAAGAACGCGAACAACTTCGCCAAGAGCGCATCGACCAAATTCTAGAAAAAATAAAGAAATCGGGCTACCAAAACCTAAGCGACGAAGAAAAAAAATCGTTGTTCGATTTAAGTAAAAAGAACGAATGAAAACGGCAGGAAATATTTTGTGGATGGTAATTGGCCTGATTGCCAGCGTTTTTCTTGGGATAATATTGCTTATTCCATACATTCCTCCACAATCGCCCCTAAACGTTATTTGTAGTTTAAACCTACTTTTTCCATACGCCTTGGCAGTTACGCTTATCTGCGGCATCATCTGCTTGGTGCGAAAGCAATTTTACTTTTGCATTTGGATAGCACTTATACTGCTTTTGGCCATCCCTACCCTGCTTAACAACGTAGGGATAGCAAGCAACCAACCCACCACAACCGACCCTTGCATTAAGGTAAGTAGTTACAATGTACATTATTTTAATTTTTACGAAACCAAAGACAAAAATGCGCTGCAATACCTAAAAACGTGCAACGCAGACATACTTTGCTTGCAAGAGGTATTGGTTATGCAAAAAGAGCCTCATACGCTCAACGAGTTAAGCCAAGAACTGAAACAATACCCATACAGACACGTATACTTTTTTTACGTTGGCAAAAAATACCGCAAAGGGGTGGCTACCTTTTCCAAATACCCCATCGTAAAAAAAGACATTGCACCCATTCAATCAGAATCGCATGGAGCCATTGCCTCTTGGATGCAAGTGGGCAACGATACCTTACAAGTCATTAATTGTTACCTAGAATCAAACCGACTAACACGCGAAGAAAAAGCCCTGTACGCTAGCCAAGAAAAAACCAGCATCATCAAACGCATATACAACAAGTTAGGCAAGGCATCGCAAATAAGAGGAAAGCAAGCCGAGGCGGTAGCTATGCTAAAAGATAAAAACTGCGCTACTTTGGTTTGTGGCGACTTTAACGACGTACCTACATCGTACGTGTACAGAACCATTCTAGAAGACGATAACGACTGTTTTTTAACACGAGATTGGGGCATTGGCAATACCTTTCACGAGGGGTTGTACCATTTTCGCATTGACTATATTATGGCCGACAATTACATTGAACCCCTATCGTTTAAAGTAAACAAACAACCTTATTCCGATCATTATCCCATCGAATTACAATGTAAAATTCAATAAAGTATGAAACCAGTAGTTAGTATTATTATGGGCAGCACCAGCGATTTGCCCGTTATGGAAAAAGCCGCTAAAGTAATGGACGAGTTTGCCATTCCATTTGAAATGCACGCCCTATCAGCACACCGCACCCCCGACGAAGTGGCCGAGTTTGCACAAAATGCAGCCGACAGAGGTATTAAAGTGATTATTGCTGCAGCCGGTATGGCAGCGCACCTAGCAGGCGTTATTGCCTCTATGACCACCCTACCCGTTATTGGTGTACCCATTAAATCGAGCGTAGAAGGTATGGATGCCCTTTTGGCCATGGTTCAAATGCCTCCCGGAATTCCAGTAGCTACCGTTGCCATTAACGGAGCCATGAATGCAGGCTTGCTAGCTGTTCAAATGTTGGCCCTATCCGACCAAGAATTGAACCAAAAATTTGCCGCCTACAAAAACGACTTAAAAAAGAAGATTGTTAAAGCCAACGAAGAGCTGAAAGAAGTAAAATTTGCTTATAAAACCAATTGATACAAAGAGGCATCCTCAAAGCCCTCTAAGGTTTTAAAGTAATCTTTTAACACACCGCTTTGCACATACCCCATTTTTTGGAACAACCTGTGCGAGGCGGTGTTTTTTTGTGCCACCACGGCGGTTAGTTGATGCCAACCCACGTAATTTTTAGCATAATCGGCTAGCAAAGATAGGGCTTGTGCAGCGTACAATTGTTTTCTTAAGGGAGCATCGATAAAAATACCCACTTCAGCACGCTTATGAAAATGATCGATGTTGTTAATATCGAGCATACCCACCAATGTACCATCTAGCAGGGTAATCATCCACTTTAAGTTGATGGCCATAAACACATCTACAGGGGGCTGTTGCAAATACGCCAACAACGTAGCACGCGATAGGGGCAAATGCACACTACCCGTTTCCCAATTAGCCGAATCGTTTTCTATGCGGTACAAAAAATCGATATCCGATGGCTCTATGGCACGCAGTTTAATGGTATTATTTTGCAAAAACATATTATACAACAATGTTTAAAGTGGGATGTTCTATTTTTACCTTATTTTTGCCCTGGTTTTGCTCTATAAAAGCAATAATTTGGGCATACGATAATTGTTGGGTAGACAACGTCACTACCTGCTGACTACCCGCTACAACGGGCTGTTTTTTAGTTCTACCCAGGTTAGCCATAAGGCGGGTAACCACCTTTACCAAACTATTTACCACCCCTTTTCCGTAGTACTTTTCGTAAAAAAGTTGCATCGCCCCATAAAAATTACGGCGATACGTGGCATCGTAATGAGTACTTTCGCCCTTGTAATGCACAATGGTACAAGGAAAATAGTAGTTTTATAAGCCAGCGCGGGTAATGGCATACGCAAGGTCTATGTCTTCGCCATACATAAAATAGCGTTCGTCCAGCAAGGCCACATCGCCCAAAGCTTCTTTATTCAGCAACATAAATGCTCCCGACAAAACTGGCACCTCGCCTACCTGCTGTTCCAATACCGTAGTACAATAATACCCTTTTTGCGGCGATATAGGCCATTTAAACAGCTTGCAGAACGAAGAATACAAGGTTGGAACATTGCGTTTTGACTCGGGCAAAAACTTACCATTCCTATCTATCATACGCACCCCCAATGCTCCAAAAGCAGGAGCATGCTGGGCAAAATGACAAACATTCTGAAGGGTATCTTCGGCAATAATGGTATCGGGATTGAGTAGTAACACATACTTGCCTTTTGCCATCTTAATGGCTTGGTTGTTGGCCTTGGCAAACCCTACATTGGTACTATTCGCTATATACTTTACATCAGGAAAATACTTTTCTACCAACGCCTGCGAACCATCTTCGGAGTGATTATCAACCACAAAAACCTCTGCATCCATTTGTTGCATGGCTTTGTGCACCGCATCCAAGCATTGAAGCAATAAATGCGGCACCTTGTAGTTAACAATTACAATGCTTACTTGCATTAACCCAACAATGAAGATTTTAGACGTGCCCAAAAGCCCTTGGGTTTGGGCATAACGTATTGCGTATTGTATTGAGGCACACAAGTTCCTTTTACCATTTGGTAAATGATGCCCCAATCGGGCAAACCACCCACCTGACGGTCATCTATGTAGATATTGGCGTTGACCTTACGGCTGTCTTTGGCATCAAACTGTTCTTCGGCAAAGTTGGCATTGACCGCATAAAACTCCAATCCTTTGCTACGACAATACTCTACTGCCTCTTGCAACAAATCGCCCGAACGCACGGTCCATAAAATGAGTCGATATCCCTCGCGTTGCAAACGAATAAGGGTTTCTATGGCAAAAGGAATTTCTTTGCCTATACGAGGATATTCGTGTGTAACGATGGTTCCGTCAAAATCTACAGCAATAATGTTATTCATGAGACAATTCTGTGGGTGAGTTATTAGACAATTCTTTTTGTTGGTAGTAATCCCATTTTTGTTGCGTAGGTTTGCAAAAAATAAGGGCTATAAAAGCTATTAAATAGCAATACAAAGCACTTTTATCGGCCATTAAGCCATACAATACTACCGATGTAACAGCCGGAAAGGTTACCAAATACATCTGTACCAACGCCCATTTGGCATAATCTTGCACGCCGGCCGTTGGTTTGTTCATCATAATAGAAAACAATTTAAACACAATGGGTATGGCCAACAAAAATAAAATATTGGTGGTACTTACCATAAGCGTCATGCTTTCTGTTAATACCAACAGGGCTTGATTGCTTAGATAAAAATGAGAAAAGGCCAATAAACCTAACAAGGTTACGTATAGGCTATAATAATGAATTTGTAACGTTTTATTGGTTTTCATGGTTATTTTGTATAAGGAACTCTGTTTACAATCGATTTTCCAAGGGTCAACTCGTCGGCATATTGCAATTCGTCGCCTACCGATACACCACGTGCAATGGTGGTAAGGGTAATGGGGGCATCGGCTAACTTACGTGCTAAGTAATAGGCCGTGGTATCGCCCTCCATGGTGGTACTAAGCGCCATTACCACCTCTTTTACGCCACCGGCTTTAACACGTTCTACCAAACTTTCAATTTCCAAGTCGGAAGGGTGCACACCATCAATAGGCGATATAACCCCACCCAACACATGGTACAACCCTTTGTACTGCCCTGTATTTTCAATAAGCATTACCTCTTTAATGGTTTCTACCACACAAACCACATCAGTTTGGCGCGAGGCATCGCTGCATATTTGACAAACATCGGTATCGGCTATGTTTTTACATACCTTGCAATATTTTACCTCGTTTTTGAGCAACAAAATGGCTTGCGCAAAATTGTTAACATCTTGGGTATCTTGTTTTAATAAATACAACGCCAAACGCAAGGCGGTTTTTTTACCAATTCCTGGCAATTTTGATAGCTGATTCACAGCATTTTCTAGCAAATACGAAGGATACGATTGCATACCACACATCTATTCATCAAACAGACAAATATACGTAATTTTTTATTACTTTTGCAAATTATGTGGGTAATATTGGTTATATATGCTGCCATTCTGTTGGGCGTTGCCTTTTACAAAAGAAATAAGGGCAACGATGCTTTTTTTGTTGCGGGCAGAAAATCGTCGTGGGTAATGGTAGCCATTGGCATGCTAGGCGCCTCTATATCGGGCATCTCTTTTATCTCTGTACCTGGCATGGCACCCCACAGCGGGCTTAGTTACCTGCAATTGGTACTGGGTTTTTCGTTGGGATACATTGTGGTGGCCCACGTTTTATTGCCCCTATATTACCACCTTCACCTTACCAACATCTACCAATACCTACAACAACGCTTGGGCCATTACAGCTACCGCACCGCTTCGCTCTTTTTTATCATAAGCCGAGGATTAGGCGCTGCAGCCCGCCTTTTTATTAGCACCTACCTTATTTACAACTTTATATTTGCGCCCTTGGGCATTCCGTTTTACGTTGTAGCCATTTTGGTAGTGCTTTTTATGTATACCTACACATCGGCCAGCGGCATACAAACCTTGGTAAAAACCGACGTTATCCAAACCCTCTTTTTACTAGGCGCTTTGGTAGCGTTGCTTCTTATAAGCCACCAACAACTAACCCTTAACCAACCAGCGGGCCTACAAATTCCGTGGGACAGCCTGATTGTAACCGATTGGAACCAACACAGCCACTTTTTAAAATACGTACTAAGCGGCATGTTTATTACCGTTTGCATGACGGGGCTAGACCAAGACATGATGCAAAAGAACCTTACCTGCAAAAATCTCAAAGAAGCGCAAAAAAACATGCTTTGGTACGGATTTATGTTTTTGCCCATCAATTTTGCTTTTTTATGCTTGGGACTTATCCTGGCTCAATTGTATAGCACCACGGGAGCACCTCTGCCCACAGAAAACGACCTTTTGTTGCCCGTAGCCATACAAACCGGCCTTTTACCCACTTTTGCATCGTACATTTTTATTCTGGGCATTGTATCGGCCACCTTTTCTAGTGCCGACTCTACCCTTGTATCGCTTACCACCACACTAGCCACCACGTTTACATCGGAACAGACGCAAAAGAACGAATCGCGTTTGGCACGCTACCGAAAAGGCATACACGGGTTGGTAGCCATCTTTTTTATACTGATGCTGTTGGTATTTTACCGCAACCCCAACGGCAACATGATTGATTTACTGTTTCAGTTAGCATCGTACACCTACGGACCTTTGTTGGGATTGTTTACGCTATCCATGTTTACCAAAATAAACATCAACGACCGATACGCTCCACTCATCTGCCTAGCATCGCCCCTTATCTGCTGGGGCATCCAACTGCTTACAGACTACGCCTTGGGTTACGAATTGCTATTATTAAACGGATTTATTACTTTTGTGGGATTATTACTTATTCGTAAACGATGAAAATACTAAGTGCCACCTTCGAAACCAGTAGTCCCAACGTGGGCAAATGTCCCAAATCCAATCACAAAGAATTTGCCTTTATTGGCCGTTCGAATGTGGGAAAATCGTCGCTTATCAACATGCTAACTGGCGTAAAAGGCCTGGCCATGACCAGTTCTAAGCCTGGTAAAACCCTGCTTATCAATTACTTTCTTATCAACGAGCAATGGTATTTGGTGGATTTACCCGGTTACGGTTACGCACAAACCAGCAAAAAAAAGCGCGACACGCTAGAGAGCATGATTAGAGGGTACATTGAGCGTCGCGAGCAACTCACCAACCTGTTTGTGCTCATTGACAGCCGCCACGAACCCCAAAAAATCGACACCGAATTTATCAACTATTTGGGCGAAATGGGCGTTCCGTTTTCTATTGTCTTTACCAAGGTTGACAAATTGTCTAAATCGGCCTGTAACCGCAACATTGCTGCTTACAAAAAGCACCTGCTACAATCGTGGGAGGAACTTCCCCCTATTTTTATCACCTCGTCCGAAAACAAGATAGGGCGCGAGGAACTGCTTGCGTATATAGAGGGAATTAACGAACAAATCAAAAATTCCTAATTCCTAATTCCTAATTCCTAATTAATTTTATTATCTTTGTGAGTTAATCAGCATTTATTCACTAAAATTTAAATACTATGTTAGAAGCACAAAAAAAGATGAAGACATGGTTCTATGCTCTTCTATCGCTTCCAGCAACCGCTATGGGTTTTGGCCTTTCAGTTCAAATTGCGGCATTAAGCTGGATTCTTCACGAAAAGTACGGTCTTGATATTCACCAAATTGCTATTGTATGGGCAGCAGGTCCTATTGCCGGCATCATTGCTCAACCCATTGTAGGTGCTGTATCAGACAAACTATGGTTTATGGGCGGACGCCGTCGTCCATGGGTTATTTTAGGCGGTATTTTAACCGGTTTAATGCTTTTAGCCCTTCCTAACCTTGAGATTGTACAAAAAATGTTTGGCATGAACGGTGCCGAAGGTCTTTTGGCCATTGCCGTAACCGTAGCTTTAACCCTTGACCTTGCCATTAACGTAAGTTTCAACCCTACCCGTTCGTTGGTAGCCGACTGTACCACCAAAGAACAACGTTCTTCTGGTTTTACCTGGATGCAAACCGTATCGGGCACCTTTGGTGTATTAGCTTACCTAATTTCGGTTATTTTAGGCAACGAAATTCTTATTTACGTAGGTGCTGTTATTGCCGTTTTGTTTACCGTTCTTCCTATCTTCTTTATTGAAGAGCCTCGCGAACTAGCAAACGAAGAAGAAGCTAGCGCAGTACAACAAGAAAAATCTTCTGTTAAAGACATGATCGAAACCATTCTTCCTCTTTTTGGTTTCCTTATTTATGGCATCTACTTTATCATCGATACCTTGTTTGGTTTGGGCGTAGGCGGTAATATCTTTGGCTTGGATTACGTAGAATTTGCTTGCGTTATTATCCAATTATTAGCCATCCTTGCCGTATTGTTGAACGTAACCCGCAGCTCAGAAAACAACAACCAATTCCAAAAAATCTTGTTGGCTCACTCATTTACTTGGTGGGGTGTTCAAACCATGAACGTATACATGTTCTTCTATGTATCGA
The DNA here is from genome assembly GCA_045635045.1 of Candidatus Enterocola sp. Classification (GTDB taxonomy): domain Bacteria; phylum Bacteroidota; class Bacteroidia; order Bacteroidales; family Paludibacteraceae; genus Enterocola. The sequence continues at coordinate 8,813 of JAZRBL010000040.1, forward strand.
ACATTATTAGCGGTATTTCGGCCGATGCATTTGCTTCGGTTAACTCAATGGCGTTCTTGGTACGTGACTTGATTGGCGCTATCCTACCTGTATTGGTATTGAACATTTTGGCTAAGAAAACAGGCATGTCTAGAACCCACACCGGTTCTATCTTGCTTATGGCATTGGGTTATGCCCTTATCTACTTCTTTGGTGCTAATATCTACGTATTCTTTGCATCGTTGTGCTTGGTAGGTATTGGTTGGGCATCGTTGGTATCGCTTCCATTTGCTATTATGAGCGAACGCGTAGACCAAAGCAAAATGGGCTTGTACATGGGTATCTTTAACCTATCGGTAGTATTGCCTCAATTGGTAGCTTCTGGTAAAATGGGCGAAATTGTAAATGCTGCTGCAGACAAATCAATCATCTTTGCTATTTGCGCCATCTGCTTGGCTATCTCTGGTGTGCTTTGGTTTGCTGTAAAAGATAAAAAATAAGCACTCAACATCATAAAATAAAATAGGCTGACTTTTCCAAGTCAGCCTATTTTATTTTGAGAACAATTGCAACGCAGCAGTACGCTTTTTATTCAGCTCTTATTTGAATCCCCAAACCGAATAGTTCACCTCCGACTCAACCCTACCCTCAACATCATCGGGCAAAGAGTAAAAGAAATCGATACCCGTAACTTGCTCTACAGAGTCGATGGGGCAAGCATAATTTTTTAGTTTCTTTCTACCCGATACGTGATCAAAAAGCAAACCCAATCCCTCGTATCGGCCATTGTTATTGATTAAAAACACCTTATAAAAACCATCGGGCACTACTACTTGGTTTTCGCCTATGGTTCCTAGTGCCTTTTTGTTAACAACAGGACCGCACACAATGTACACACTGCCGTACTGATTGGCCCATTTACGGCCTCTGTCTTCAAAATCTTGCCACACACCGGCATTTAGGTTATGAATTTGAGGGCAAATATTGGTAAAATAGAACGATTCGCGCATAGCTGTTTCGCTCCATTTCATATCGGCAGCAGGCGCCATGTGTCCGCGGTCGTAACCCGATTTGCGGTAATCACTATTTTCTGCTTGTCTGCCTAGCACCATTGGATCGGGGTAAAAATGATCGGCACGAGGCAAATCGCCAGCCACCTCTTGCGCCGTTAGCTCGTATGCTACCCAGTTGGGCAATAACCACTCTGAGTTATACGATACGGTGTAAGCTTCGTGCTGAATTTCTTGCG
>JAZRBL010000041.1:0-15435 GCA_045635045.1 Candidatus Enterocola sp.
GCATGCACCGTTTGGGGTTTGAAAAACAAGATCTTACCAGGCTTATTGACGTGTTAAAGCATACCCATATTGTAAAAGTAGCTTCGGCATTTTCGCACCTAGCAGCTGCCGAAGACCCCACCATGGACGCCTTTACCAAAAGCCAAATAGATTTGTTTGAGGTGTGTACAAGCACCCTTCAATCGGCCTTGTCTTACCCATTTTTACGCCATATTTTAAACACATCGGGCATACAACGCTTTCCTATGCACCAATACGAAATGGTGCGCATGGGCATAGGCCTGTACGGCGTAGGCATAGACAGCCAATCGCCCATTCAGAACGTTGCCACCCTTAAAACGGTTATTTTGCAAATTAAAGAGATAAAACAAACCGAAACCATTGGTTACAACCGCAAAGGTGTACTATTGCGCAATAGTAAAGTGGCCTCTATTCCCATTGGCTATGCCGATGGCCTAGACCGCGCCTTTGGCAACAGAAACGGCTACGCCCTAGTAAGGGGCCAAAAAGCGCCCTTCTTGGGCAACATTTGCATGGACGTTTGCATGATAGACGTAACCGACATTGAGGATGTTTCTGAAAACGATACCGTTACCATTTTTGGCGACGATGTAACCATTAGCCAGTTGGCACAAAAAACACAAACCATTCCTTACGAAATTTTAACCGGCGTTTCGCAACGTGTAAAACGCATTTATTACCAAGAATAACATGAAAAAAACACATTTTATGGCCCTATTGGCCTTGCTTGCCGTCTTTACAGCGTGCACAAAGCCTTATCCGCATACCGTAGACAACCAATTATTAGAGCCCAATGCCTGCGTAGTGGCCGATGCAGAAATGGAAGTAAAAATTCCCCTGGGTTTTAAGGTGATTAGCCAAAGCTATGTAGACTCTATTTCTACCGTTCGAACCTTGCAAAATCCGTTTGAAATGAAATTGCTACGCGTGTATGCAGACACCTTGCTAAATGCCAACATGAGCATATCCGACATGCGTCACATTCCATACGAAAGAACCGAAAACGAGCTGGATTTTTACGAAGTATCGTACAATGCCAATGGCTTTTGGGACAGCATATCGCTTACCCGATACCACACCGAGCATTACCCCAAGCTTATTTGGCTAGAAATGCAAAATGCACAACGTACCTTGGTGCGTACCCTATTTTACAACGACGACAAAGCACAATTTTGCATCGATTACTATTTTCCAACGTTCTATTACAACGATTTTGTAGCGTTTATACAATCGTCTGTAGCATCGGTTAAACCCAATCACGAACTTCAAATAACGTTCCAATGAAAACCACCAACTGGCACCCCCATTATAGGCAGCTAATGGACAGTTGTCACCATTTTATCAACCCACAAATGGTGGCGAAAATAAAAGAGGTGTACCGCCAAACCACCCTACCAGAGGGATTTGATTACAAGGTAAAACAAGCCTTGCAAATTGCTCATATTGCCGTTACAGAGCTAGGCCTAGGCAACTCTGCTGTAGTGGCGGTGCTGTTGTATCCGTTGGTAAAAGATAAATTGTACCTAGCCGATATAGAAGCCGAATACAACGTAGAAATTGACACCATTTTAAAAGGTATGGTGCGCATCAAGCAATTGTATTCAAAAACCCCATCGCTCGATACCGAAAACTTTAGAAAACTGTTGCTTACCCTTGCTGGCGATGTACGCGTTATTATGCTGATGCTGGCCGACCGCTTGCATACCATGCGTCACTTGCAAGTAAAAACACCCGAAAAGCAACAATACATTGCGCGCGAAACGGCCTTTTTGTACGCGCCTATGGCACATCGTATGGGTTTATACAAGGTTAAAACCGAAATGGAAGACCTTTCGATGAAATACACCGTGCCTTCTATTTACAAAGAAATTGCCAGCAAACTGGCCGAAACCAAACGCGAACGCGACCATTACATTGAACAATTTATTGAGCCGCTTCGCCAAAAATTAACCGATGCAGGGCTCACTTTTAGCATCAAAGGACGCACCAAATCCATTTATAGCATTTGGAACAAGATAAAAAAACAAAATACCACCTTCGAGGGCATTTACGATTTATTTGCCATTCGGGTTATTTTGGATAGTCCCATCGACAAAGAAAAAGCCGAATGTTGGGGAGTATATTCGATTGTGGCCGATATGTACCAACCCAACCCCAAACGCATGCGCGACTGGCTATCTAACCCCAAAGCCAACGGCTACGAATCGTTGCACACCACCGTAATGGGGCCCGATGGCAAATGGGTGGAAGTGCAAATTCGTACCAAACGCATGGACGAGGTGGCCGAAAAAGGGGTGGCTGCTCACTGGAAATACAAGGGCGTGCAAGGCGAAGCCACCATGGACAAATGGCTTAAAAACCTACGCGAAGTATTGGAAAACCCCGAACTAAACGATAACGAATACCTAGACGAGTTTAAACTCAACCTATACGACGAAGAAGTATTTGTGTTTACGCCCAACGGCGATTTGCACAAACTGCCCAAAGGCGCCACCCTACTGGATTTTGCGTTTTCTATCCACACCCACGTAGGTTCTACCTGCATAGGGGGCAAAATTGGGGGCAAAAACGTTACCTTAAAGTACCAACTCAACAATGGCGACCAAATAGAGGTAATTACCTCGCCCAACCAAAAACCACGTCCCGACTGGATTAACCTGGTGGTTACCAGCAAGGCCAAACAAAAAATTAGGCAGGTAATTAAAGAAACCCAAACCAAGCAAGCCAATGCTGGCCGCGAAATTTTGTTGCGCCGCTTTAAGAACTGGAAAATAGAATTGGACGAGTCGCGTTTGTCTAAATTGGCCAAAAAATTGGGCTACAAAAACCTATCCGATTTATACATCGAAATAGCCGACGAAGAAATTGACATCCTTGATTTTCGCGAAAATTACCTAGACTTTGATAAACGCGAAGAACCCGTTGTGGCGCCACCCAAAGCCGACGAATTTGCCAAACGCAGCCCCAAACACGAGGATGTGCTTATTATTAACAACGAAACCAAGGGCGTTCAGTACACCATGGCCAAATGTTGCAACCCCATTTTTGGCGACGAAATTTTTGGCTTTGTAAGCGTATCGGGCGGCATTAAAATACACCGAAAAGACTGTCCCAATGCTCCCCAAATGATATCGCGCTTTGGCTATCGCATTGTAAAGGCCGCTTGGGAGGCATCGTCGGGCCAACAGAACATTTGCACCTTGTACGTTACGGGAAACGACGATTTAGGCATAGTTACCAACATAAGTTCGCTGATTTCTAAAGAAAAATCTGTAACTTTGCGTTCTATTTCTATCAACTCTGACGCAGGCATTTTTGAAGGCCGATTGGTACTTACCGTTACCAATACACAAGAGTTGGATAAAATTATTCACAAAATTCGCACCGTAAAAGGTGTACAACAAGTAACACGTATATAATATGTTTTCTGGAATTGTAGAAGAAATGGCCACCGTGGTAGGCATTGAGCAAGAGCTAGACAACTTGCACTTTACCCTTACCTGCTCGTTTGTAAACGAGCTAAAAATAGACCAAAGCGTTGCCCACAACGGCGTATGCCTTACGGTAGTAAAAATTCAAGATAACACCTACACCGTTACTGCCATGAAAGAAACGCTAGAACGTAGCAACCTAGGCAAATGGCAAGTAGGCGACAAGGTGAACGTAGAGCGTAGCATGCTAATGAACGGTCGTTTGGACGGACACATTGTACAAGGCCACGTAGACCAAACCGCTATATGCCAAAGCGTAGAAGACGCTAACGGCAGCTGGATTTACACCTTTGCTTACGAAAGCAATGCCGAAATGGTAAAAAGGGGTTATTTTACGGTCGACAAAGGATCGGTAACCGTAAACGGTGTTAGTTTGACGGTTTGCAACCCTACCGCAAACAGTTTCCAAGTGTGCATTATTCCGTACACCCACGACAACACCAACTTTTGCCACATTGAAAAAGGCAGCATGGTGAACCTAGAATTTGACATCATTGGCAAATACATTAGCCGCATGAATCAACTTTTGTAGTCGCTTCGCGACGGTGAATCGGTGAATCGACTAAACGACTAAACGTTTTGAAAACACTATTAGGTAGCACACTAGAAGAATTAAAAGGCATTGTAGCACAATACGGATTGCCTGCTTTTACCGCCAAGCAAATTGCCGATTGGCTGTACAAAAAGCACGTGCGCAGCATTGATCAAATGACCAACCTGTCGCAAAAGGCGCGTGCTGCCCTATCGGAACAATTTACCATTGGTGTAAGCGACCCTGTGCACATCAGCACATCGGCCGATGGTACCGAAAAATACCTTTTTGCCGTGGGCAATAACAAACACCACATAGAAAGTGTATTTATTCCCGAAAAAGACCGCGCCACCCTTTGCATATCCTCGCAAATGGGTTGCCAAATGAATTGCTTGTTTTGTGCTACTGGCAAACAAGGTTTTGCAGGCAATCTAACCACTGCCGAAATTTTAAACCAAGTACAAAGCATTAAAGAGCCCAATAGGCTTACCAATATTGTATTTATGGGCATGGGCGAACCGCTCAACAACCTAGATGCCGTGCTAAAAGCCATTGAAATTATGACGGCCGATTACGGATACGGTTGGAGCCCCAAGCGCATCACCCTATCGACGGTGGGCATTTTACCCCACTTACCCGCCTTTTTAGACCAAACCAGTTGTCATTTGGCGGTGAGCGTACACGCTCCCTCGGCTTTTGAACGTCGCGAGTTGATTCCTGCCGAAAAAGCGTACCCCATTAACGACGTAATGTCGTTGCTAAAAAAATACGATTGGTCGCACCAACGCAAGTTATCGATTGAGTACACCCTGTTTGATCAACTCAACGACACGCCCGAATGCGCTAGCAAGCTGGCCGATATGTTGCGCGGCCTTCCCTGCCATGTTAACCTGATACCTTTTCATCAGATACCCAACGTAGGCCTCACGCCTACTCCTATGGCACAAATAGAACAATTTCAGAACCTATTGATGCGCCGTGGCATTAGTGTTACCATCCGCAAATCGCGCGGACAAGACATTGAAGCTGCCTGCGGTATGTTATCGACTAAACAAAATAATAAGGCATGAAAAAACTCATTTATACCCTTGTTTGTAGTTGTTTGCTATTGGCATCGTGCGATAGCACCCCTACCCTGCCAACCGCTACAGGTGCGGCCAACGAAGTGTTAATGGTCATCAACGAAGATGTGTTTAAAAGCAACGTTGGCGATTCTATTGTACAAATTTTAAACCACGATGTTCCTTGCATGCCTCAATCAGAGCCCATGTTTAACATATCGCGCACCAATTTTGATGGATTTACCTCCATTATTAAACCTGCGCGCAACATTTTAATGATTGATGCTGGCAGAGCTTACTCTAAGGTTAAAATTAAAACCGAAGAGAATAAATGGTCTAAACCACAGGCCATTATGATTATTCAAGGGCCTACTACCCAAGAAGTTGCCCATGCCATTGGCAAATACAAACAACAAATTGCCGATTATTTTGTAAAAGCCGAACGCGACCGTGCCATTAAGCACCACCAACGTTATAACGAAGAACACATGATAGCCAAAGTACAAGAACACTTGGGCTTTTACATAGCCGTTCCTAAAAACATGGTGCGCAGCAAAAAGGCAGAAAACTTTATGTGGATATCCAACAATGCCGGTAACATGAACCGCAATATTGTATTGTACAGCTATCCGTATACCGAAAAAGATGCTTTTAGCCGCGAAAAATTGCTACAAAAGCGCGACTCTATTATGAAATTACACATTCCTGGCCCGGTAGAAAACTCGTACATGACCACCGAATACAAATTTGAACCACCTATTTGGGGCGAAACCGCTACCTCTAGCAAACAATACGCCATTCGTTTGCAAGGCATGTGGCGTGTAGAAGGCGATTTTATGGGTGGCCCCTTTGTTAGCATTAGTTGCCTAGACGAAAAAAATCAACGCATTATAACGGCCGAAGCCTTTATTTATGCGCCCAATCAATACAAACGCAATGCCATGCGTCAGTTAGAAGCTGCATTGTACACCATTAAACCCGAATAATTATGGATAAACTAAAAATTGGTATTACCCACGGAGATATCAATGGCATCGGATACGAAGTCATCCTTAAAACTTTAGAAGACAACCGCCTTACCGAACTTTGCACCCTTATTGTGTACGGTTCGCCCAAGGTGGCAGCCTATCACCGTAAATTAATCAACACCAACATCAACTTAAACCTTATTAGCCAACCAGCCGATGCCAACCCATCGCGCGTAAACATCATTAACTGTTGTGGCGACGAGGTAAAAGTAGATTTAGGTAAATCCACTCCAGCAGCCGGCGAGGCATCGTTTGCTGCCCTAGAACGTGCTACACAAGATTTAAAAGAAGGCGAAATTGATGCCTTGCTTACAGCACCCATCAACAAAAACAACATTCAGTCGGCTCAGTTTACCTTTCCAGGTCATACCGAATACCTAGAACAACTATTTGGTAAAGAAGGCGATGCGCTAATGATTTTGGCCAACGACACCTTGCGCGTAGCGGTAGTAACCGGTCATGTACCCATTAGCAAAGTGGCTGGTTTATTGAGCATCGAAAAAATTACCACCAAACTAGAACAGTTCCATACATCGTTGCAACAAGACTTTGGTATTTCCAAACCTCGCATTGCTGTACTAGGGCTTAATCCCCATGCTGGCGATGGTGGTGTTTTGGGCAGCGAAGAGCAAGAAATTATTCAACCAGCCATTGAGCAAATGCGCAACAAAGGCATTATTTGCTTTGGTCCATTGCCAGCCGATGGTTTCTTTGGCTCGGAACATTATACCCATTACGATGGCATTTTGGCCATGTACCACGACCAAGGACTTATTCCATTTAAAACATTGGCCATGGAAAACGGTGTTAACTTTACAGCGGGCTTGCCCATTGTACGCACATCGCCCGACCACGGAACCGCTTACGACAAAGCAGGTAAAAACCAAGCCAACCCTACCTCGCTACGCCAAGCACTTTACATGGCCATTGATATTGTAAAACAACGCAACAGCAACAATGATAGCCTCTAACGAATTACAAGCCATCAAAAATAAGTTCGGCATCATAGGAAACACCCCCGAACTGCTACACGCCATGCAAATTGCGGTGCAGGTGGCTAATACCGATTTGTCGGTATTGGTAACGGGCGAAAGCGGTGTGGGTAAAGAAAACTTTCCTAAAATTATTCACCAATACAGTGCCCGAAAACACAACAAATACATGGTGGTAAACTGCGGGGCCATACCCGAAGGCACCATCGATTCGGAGCTATTTGGACACGAAAAAGGGTCGTTTACCGGAGCGCTTACAGACCGTAAAGGCTATTTTGAAGTGGCCGACGGCGGCACCATCTTTTTAGACGAGGTGGGCGAACTACCCCTTTCTACCCAAGCCCGTTTGCTACGTGTATTAGAGGTAGGTGAATTTATCAAAGTGGGTTCGTCGCAAGTGCTAAAAACCAACGTACGCGTTATTGCAGCTACCAACCGCAACCTACCCCAAGCCATTAAAGAAGGTAAGTTTAGAGAAGACCTTTACTACCGTCTTAATACCATACACATTCAGATACCTCCTTTGCGTCAACGCAAAGAAGACATTGTGCCCCTGTTTACCAAGTTTACCACCGAATATGCCGAAAAAAACAGGCGTCCAGCCATTACCCTTACTCCAGAAGCCCAACAGCTTTTAAAAGAGTGTTACTGGCGAGGCAATATTCGCGAACTTAAAAACGTAGCCGAACGACTATCGGCCATTGAAACAGATGTGCTAATTGATGCTCCCACCTTAGAGTTATACCTACCCGATAAGGTAGAAACCCACCTACCCCAATTGGTGAACACCCGCCAAGACGAGGGTACCTCATTTAGTTCGGAGCGCGAAATTTTGTACCGCGTTTTGTTTGACATGAAAAAAGACATGGACGAGCTAAAACAAACGGTAAAAAACTTAATGGCACAACAAAAAGAAAGTGCTTCTAGTCCACAGCCTACGGTTTTAAGCCCCGAAGCTAGTTTGCTTCCTGTACCACAAAGCCACAGCATAGAGCCATCGGACGACTTTATTGAAGTACAAGAATACCAAGAAGACGCTAGTTTATCGGTAGAAGAAATGGAGAAAAAACTCATCAAAGAGACCCTAGAAAAACACCACGGCAAACGCAACATAGCGGCCAAAGATTTGCGCATATCGGAACGTACCTTGTATCGTAAAATTAAAGCCTACGGATTAGAATGAAAAACTGGAAATACATAGCAAGTACGTTATTGTGCCTAGTGGTAGCATCGTGCAGCATATCGTATAAGTTTAACGGTACCGTTATTGACTACGATAAAATCAAAACCATTGCCATAGAAGACTTTACCAACCAAGCCGCCATGGTATATGCTCCTTTAACATCGGTATTGAACGAAAAAATTAAGGACACCTATACCCGACAAACCCGCCTAAGTTTGGTAGAACGTAACGGCGATTTGGAACTATCGGGCGAAGTGGTAGGTTACGACGTTGCCCCCATGGGTATGACCTCTAACTCGCTATCGGCCGAAACCCGTATTACCTTGCGTGTAAACGTGCGATACACCAACAACACCAACCACGAAGAAGATTTTGAACGCAGCTATACTGCTTATCGTAACTTTGATAGCAACTTGCTATTAACCGATGTACAAGATCAGTTAATAGAAGAATTAGTAGAAGAAATTTGCGAAAACATTTACAACAGCACCGTAGCCAACTGGTAACATGACACCTGCAGAACTTAATTATTACATAACTCATCCGGAGTGTTTAGACAAAAGTACGCTATCAGATATGCGTGCGCTAACCGAGTTATACCCCTACTGCGCTACGTTTACCTTGTTGTATGCCAAAAATCTATCCAACCTAAACGACTTGCAGTTGAATGCCTACTTGCAAAAAGCAGCGCTAAGCACCTACCAACGAGATGCCTTGCAACAGTTAATGGAAAAACCTGCTGTCACTAACATCGAATTGCCCAATCGCCGCAGCACCGTAGCACCAACCTGTAGCCCTTCGTACCAACTACCCGATTTGCCCCAGGAGGAAGCACCTAGCAAACCCCTTAAACAGCAAGCGTTGATAGACAAATTTATTGCCAACAACCCCAAAATTCAGTTCTCCGATAAATTTGAATACGAAGACCCTCAGCCCAACCTTGAAAGCGAAGCGAGCGACAGTATTTTTACCGAAAGTTTGGCAAAAATTTACATCAAACAAGGACAATACCAAAAAGCCTTGCACATTTTTGAAAAATTAAATTTGAAATATCCAGAAAAAAATACTTACTTTGCAGACCAAATTCGTTTTTTAACTAAAATAATTCAAAATTCCTAAATAGTATGTTTACCGTATTAGTAGTATTGGCCGTTGTTGTCGGCATCTTGTTAATTTTATTGGTTATCTCACAAAAATCTAAAGGAGGTGGCTTAGCATCTGGTTTTGCTTCTTCAAACCAAGTGTTGGGCGTTCGCAAAACTACCGACTTTGTAGAAAAAGCTACTTGGACATTGGTAGCCATTATGGTGGTTCTTTGCATTGTTGCTGTAGCTTTTAGTGGTTCTGATAAAGAAGTATCACAAGGTTCGACTCTTCAAAATAAAATTATGGAATCGGCTGCTCCTGCACAAAGCCCTGCTGCTCCAGCTGCAGCACCTGCCGAAGTTCCTGCTGCTCCAGCAGAATAATTTTCGTTAACCCACATAAAAAAAGGTGACAGTTTGTCACCTTTTTTTATGTATATCGGTCAAACCTTGTTTTGGCACACAAATTGCAATAGAATAGTTGCTGCGCAACGTTTAATTGTTGAATCGTTGACGTATTGATGAACGAATGTGAATAATCGATGAATTGTTACGGCTACACGATTAAACGATTCATTTTCGCGCAGCGAACTAAACGACTCAACAACTTAACAACTAAACATCATATACACCATGAACATTAAACCCTTAGCAGACAGAGTACTTATTTTACCTGCTGTAGCCGAAGCAAAAACCGCTAGCGGCATCATCCTACCCGATTCAGCCAAAGAAAAACCCCTACAAGGCAAAGTAATTGCTGTGGGAAATGGCACCAAAGACGAAGAAATGGTAGTTAAAGTAGACGACACCGTTCTATACGGCAAATACGCTGGTACCGAAATTGAATGGGAAGGCGAAAAATACCTTATTATGCGTCAAAGCGACATCTTGGCGATTATTTAACAAACAAATATATCATGGCAAAAGAAATTAAATTTGATATCGAGGCCAGCGATCTACTAAAAAAAGGCGTAGACGAATTGGCCAACGCAGTAAAAGTAACCTTAGGCCCTAAAGGTCGTAACGTTATTTTGGCTAAAAAATTTGGTGCACCTCACATTACCAAAGACGGTGTGAGCGTAGCCAAAGAAATTGAACTAGAAGACCCCAACGCAAACATGGGTGCTCAGTTGGTAAAAGAAGTAGCTTCTAAAACCGGCGACAACGCTGGCGACGGTACTACTACCGCTACCGTACTAGCACAAGCCATTATTTCGGTAGGTCTTAAAAACGTAGCCGCAGGAGCCAACCCTATGGACCTAAAACGCGGTATCCACAAAGCCGTTGCTAAAGTAGTAGCATCTATCAAAGCACAATCGCAAGAAGTAGGCGACGATATTAGCAAAATTGAACAAGTAGCTACCATCTCTGCCAACAACGATAGCGAAATTGGCAAACTCATTGCCGACGCTATGGCAAAAGTGAAAAAAGAAGGCGTTATTACCGTAGAAGAAGCCAAAGGCACCGAAACTACCGTAGACGTAGTAGAAGGTATGCAATTTGACCGTGGCTACCTATCGCCCTACTTTGTAACCGACACCGAAAAAATGGAAGTAGTCATGGAAAGACCATTGGTACTTATCCACGACAAAAAAATATCGTCACTTAAAGAAATTCTTCCTTTGCTAGAAGCTAGCATGCAAAGCAACCGTCCTTTGCTTATTATTGCAGAAGACGTAGACAGCGAAGCGCTTACCGCCCTAGTGGTAAACCGTTTGCGCGGTAACTTGCGTGTATGCGCTGTTAAAGCTCCTGGTTTTGGCGACCGTCGCAAAGAAATGCTACAAGACATTGCTGTGCTAACAGGCGGTACCGTTATTAGCGAAGAACAAGGCCTTAAACTAGAAACCGCTACCGTAGAATTGTTGGGTAGCGCCGAAACCATTACCATCAACAAAGACAACACTACCATTGTAAACGGTGCTGGTGCTAAAGAAAACATTGCTGTACGCGTGGGCCAAATCAAAGCTCAAATTGAAAAAACTACTTCGGACTACGACCGCGAAAAACTACAAGAACGTTTGGCTAAATTGGCTGGCGGTGTGGCTGTGCTTTACATCGGTGCTCCATCGGAAGTAGAAATGAAAGAAAAGAAAGACCGCGTAGACGATGCGCTTAGTGCTACCCGTGCTGCCATCGAAGAAGGTATTGTTCCTGGTGGCGGTGTGGCTTACATCCGTGCCATTAGCGCACTAGAAGACCTTAAAGGCGACAACGAAGACGAAACCACCGGTATTCAAATTGTGCGTCGTGCTATTGAAGAGCCTCTACGCCAAATTGTAGCCAACGCAGGCAAAGAAGGTGCTGTTATTGTACAAAAAGTACGCGAAGGCAGCGGCGACTTTGGTTACAACGCTCGTACCGATGTATTTGAAAACCTAATGACCAGCGGTGTAATTGACCCAGCTAAAGTAACCCGCGTTGCATTAGAAAATGCAGCTTCTATTGCAGGTATGCTTTTAACTACCGCTTGCATTGTATCGGATAAAAAAGAAGACAACCCTGCTCCTGCCATGCCTCCTATGGGCGGCGGAATGGGCGGCATGATGTAATCTGTCCTTAAAGAAGAAAAAAAAGCGACCTTGTTGGTCGCTTTTTTTATGCGATATCAAAGATTTATATTAAATTTGCGAATTATCTAAATTCAATCGAATTATTCATTCAATTTTATAACCATTATGATTAACTCTCAAGACATTAAAAACGGCATGTGTATCCGTATGGATGGTCGTTTGTACTTTGTTATCGAATTCTTGCACGTAAAACCTGGTAAAGGTAACACCTTTATGCGTACCAAATTGCGCGACGTAGTAGACGGTCGCGTATTGGAAAGAACTTTCCAAATTGGTTTCAAATTGGAAGACGTACGTGTAGAACGTCGTCCTTACCAATACCTATACCAAGAAGGCGAAGATCTAATCTTCATGAACCAAGAAACTTTTGAACAAATTCCTATTGAAAGAAACAAAATTACTGGTTTGGCATTTATGAAAGAAGGCGACGTAGTAGACGTACTTAGCGACACCTCTACCGACACCGTTTTGACTGCCGAAGTAGCTACCAAAGTTGTGTTGAAAGTTACCTATACCGAACCTGGTTTGAAAGGCGACACCGCTACCAACACCCTTAAACCTGCTACTGTAGAAACCGGTGCTGAAGTACGCGTTCCTTTGTTCATCAACGAAGGTGAATTGATCGAAATCGATACCCGCGATGGTTCATACGTAGGTCGCGTAAAAGCGTAAATCGACAACTAAACAAAAAAAATCTCAACCGCATGGTTGAGATTTTTTTTTACTGATAGGTGATGGTGCGCTTCACTTCATAAGGTCCAACGCGCAAATACGTCCAGTTACCTTGCTCGTCGTATTTAACAGCAACAGACCACTGATTTTTTACATGGAGCGACGAGTTGCTATTGTCGGCTGGAGCTTTTTTCTTGCCCAATTTATTTTCTACGCTCAACGACACTTCGTGGTTCATCAACCCTTCGTTGCTTTCGGTAAATGGGGCTAACATATCTAGTGACAACGACACCGAATCGGCTTTGATATAAGCGTAATTGTCGTAACCTACGTTCTTTTCCATCAGCACATATCCATCCCATTGATAAGAGGTAACAAAGGCATTATCGTCAAAATCTACCACCAAGTTATAAGCTGACGAGTTATTGGATACAATGGCAGGGAATTTTTCGCCATTGGCCGTAGCAATTTGTTTTAACGCTGCATGAGGACGCGACAACGACTTATTTCCTGTAACATGCCATTTACCGTCAATATCCAAAGCAATGCGATTGCTTTCTTCGGTTTCTACCTTAAGTTTTACAAAACCACCCAACACATTGTCGGTTTTGCAACTCATAATTTGCTCTATTTTATCAACAGGTTGGTTCATACCTACCAACATGGGCATCAAGACACGAATAAACTCGCTAGAGCTACACGTAATTTTATCGTATTCGTTCTTTTTGTACGACACATGAAGGGTATTAAGGCGCACATTGTTTTTTTGCTTATCGTTGTATTCTACCCTGTTCATATCCAACGATTTTATGCGGCCTTTTTTGTCGTAGGCAAGCTTAAAGGTTACAGGCTCTTTGCCTTCTTGCAACACCTCGCCATCAATGCGTTTTACATGGCCTTTCAAAGGCAACAAGGGTAAGAATTGAATCGGATACTCAATTTCGTACACATTGCACAAAAGGTCGTTGTACGTAAAGGCATCTACCATCCAGTGCAAGTTACCACCTAGCAAGCGCAATAGTTTGCTGTACTTTTGAATGCCTTTGGGGTAAAACTTAACAAAAAGGTCGATGTTGTGATAATCAATTGAATCGGTTACCGATTTTAGGTTTTTTTGGTATTCGTTTAGGTGATTTACTGCCAACGTATCGCCCAACCAAGCTTTGGTTAGCGCTAAATTACGGTGTGCATAGGGTTGCTTGTCGGCGGGTAAATTACGCAAATGATAGACCAACAAATCCGAATAGGCTGCCATAATGCCACTGGTTTTATCGCTCAACTTTAAACCTTCTTTACCGTCCATGGCCTCTATCAATTGTTTTTGAAGCACATCAATGCCGGCAATAGACGAAAAATCGAACAATTCAAAAGGCATATCGAACGAACAAAAACCGTACATAGCATACACTTCTTGGCGTACACGGTTAAATACAGCCTGAATGCCCACCCTTTCGTTTACAGTAAACTCGTCGGTAAAATCTACGTTCGATGTTAAAAAAGCGCCATGCACAACCCCGTAGTTCTTTTCGAATAGCAAGCTACCGTCCGAATACGACAAACGGTAATGATACCTTGTTTTATAAGGTATAAGGTACTGATTCTCGTCGGTAATTGGTTGGAGGGTAGAATCGATAGTCAAGGGTTCGTTGTTGAACCAAATTTCTACCACCAAACGTTGGGGATTGGGGCTTTTATCTTTAATATACGATGGAATAAATTTCCACACCGAAAAACGACCCTCTGAATCGACCAACTTATTCATAACAAATTCAGTACGTTTCCATTGCTCGCTTTGGTAGTTGCCTGTTGCTTTTGCATGGTCTACATCTTGCATCATGTACACGTCGGCATGATCAAATAATGCCCCGATGCTTGGAGTTTGAAAAAAGGTCACCTCGTCGGTAGTTGACACATTGGCGGCCATAACTCCTGCAAAAAAGCAAGACATCGTCAGAGTTATTATCCATTTCTTCATGGTTGAATATTTAAATATTATAAAGTACAAAGGTAATACTTTTCTAAAAATATAAGGTTAATAAATCTCAAAATGACAACGTTGATAAATTGTTAACAAATTACCCTGCGTAGGGGTTGCACAAGAATGCTTTTTGTACTATTTTTGTGCTTTATGCTTCAACTAGTGCAACACATAGAGCCCTTGCTAAGACACCACAATTTTGTGGTAGTTCCTTCGTTGGGTGGTTTTGTAGCGTCAGAACAATCTGCCCGTTACAAAGATGGCATGCTTTACCCTCCTTGCAAAAAGGTAGGATTTAACCCTACCCTTACCTATAACGATGGGTTATTAGCACAAGCCATTGCACAACAAAATGGATGCACATTGCCACAGGCCAATGCGCTGTTAGAGCAAGAAGTAAAACAATTACACCAACATTTGCGTTTGTACAAACACGTATCGTTGGGCACTTTAGGATGCCTTCATCAAACCGAAAAAGGCATTGATTTTGATCCACAAGAAGCGGGCATTCCATTGGCAACTGCTTACGGATTAACCCCTGTTTATTTTCCAACAATAAACAAACCAACAACTGCACAAGAGCAACCCACCTTGCAACCGGTTGCCATCAAAAAACCACTTAACGCACCCAAAAGAACATCGTCTCATTTTGCGGTGGCATGCGTAGCGGCTATCTTAATTTTGCTCATGATTCCCGTTAACTTTACCCGTCACGAACAAGAGTCTAGAGCCATGTTTGTACCCCCATCATCTTTCCAAGAAGTGGTGGTAACTCCTCAGCCCGAAGTAGCAGAAGAAGTGGCAGATGCAGCCGAAGAC
>JAZRBL010000042.1:0-16199 GCA_045635045.1 Candidatus Enterocola sp.
GTATTCCTGTGTTTGCTATCGTTGATACCAACTCAGATCCTAAAAACATCGACTTCGTTATCCCAGGTAACGACGACGCTTCTAAATCGATCGACATCATTTTGAGCACCGTTTGTGGCGCTATTCAAGAAGGTTTGAACCAACGCAAGTTGGAAAAAGAAAACGAAGGCGAAACCAAAGAAGCAGACAAAAAAGTTGCTAAAGCACCTCGCGCTCGCATCAAACGCAGCGACGCTGTTGCTATCAACGCTAACGTAGCAGAAAAATATTTATCTGAAGCAGAAAAAGAAGAAGCATAAGACTATGGCAGTAACTATGGCAGATATTTCCAAGCTTCGTACAATGACCGGAGCTGGAATGATGGATTGCAAAAACGCTTTAACCGAAGCTGAAGGCAATTTTGACAAAGCAATTGAAATTATTCGTAAAAAAGGTCAAGCTATCGCTGCTAAACGTAGCGACCGCGACGCTGCAGAAGGTTGCGTATTGGCTGCACAAAAAGACGGCTTTGCCGCTGTTGTAGCTTTGCAATGCGAAACTGACTTTGTAGCTCAAAATGCAGACTTTATTGCACTTACCCAAAGCATTTTGGACTTTGCTATGGCAAACGAAATTGAATCTAAAGAAGCGCTTTTGGCTGCTGAACTAGATGGTCGTAGCATCGCTGACTTGATTACCGACCGCAGCGGTATCACCGGCGAAAAAATGGAATTGGGTTACTACGAATTTGTGAAAGGTGCTGCTACTGTAGCATACATTCACCCAGGTAACAAACTAGCTACCATCGTTACCTTTAACGAAGCTATTGAAAACCAAATTGCACGCGAAGTAGCTATGCAAGTAGCTGCTATGAACCCTATCGCTGTTAACCGCGAAAGTGTTCCTGCTAACGTAATTGAGCAAGAGCTTGAAATTGGCCGCGAAAAAGCACGTCAAGAAGGTAAACCAGAAGCTATGTTGGATAAAATTGCTCAAGGTCGCTTGAACAAATTCTACAAAGAATCTACTTTGCTAGAACAAGACTTTATTAAAGACGCTAAAGTAAGCGTAAAAGATTACTTGAAACAACAATCGGCTACTCTTACCGCAGTTGACTTTAAACGTGTTACTTTGAACGTAGACTAATTAAAAGTCATTATATAAAAAAAGGAGAACCAAATTTTGGTTCTCCTTTTTTTGTTGGTGATGCGGTGATGCGGATATTCGGTGATGCTCTTAAAGGGTTTTGAAGAAGTCGTTACCCTTATTATCCACCAAAATAAACGCAGGGAAATCCTCTACTTCAATTTTCCAGATGGCTTCCATGCCTAGTTCGGGGTATTCTACGCATTCAATGCTCTTGATGTTGTTTTGTGCTAGAATAGCAGCAGGACCACCAATAGAGCCTAGATAGAAGCCACCGTATTGTTTACAAGCATCGGTTACTTGTTGGCTACGGTTACCTTTGGCAAGCATAATCATGCTACCACCCTTAGATTGGAATAGGTTAACGTAAGAGTCCATACGGCCTGCGGTGGTGGGGCCCATAGAGCCACATGCCATACCTGCTGGGGTTTTAGCAGGACCAGCGTAATAAATGGGGTGATCTTTGATGTATTGAGGTAGATCTTCTCCGTTATCAAGGCGTTCTTTTAGTTTGGCGTGGGCAATGTCGCGGCCTACAATAATGGTACCGTTAAGCGACAAACGGGTAGCTACAGGGTATTTGTCTAGCTCGGCAAGGATTTTGTCCATGGGTTGGTTCAAATTGATGCGTACAGCGTCGCCTTCGCCTGCTTGACGCAATTCTTCTGGGATAAGGCTACCTGGATTATCGTCTAGTTTTTCAATCCAAATACCGTCTTTGTTGATTTTACATTTGATGTTGCGGTCGGCAGAGCAAGATACGCCCATACCCACAGGGCAAGATGCACCGTGACGAGGTAGACGCACAATGCGAACGTCGTGTGCTAAGTATTTGCCCCCAAATTGAGCACCTAGGCCTATACGGTGTGCTTCGGCTAGCACTTGTTTTTCTAGTTCTACATCGCGGAAGGCGCGGCCCCCTTCGCTACCCGTAGTAGGTAGGTTATCGTAATAGTGAGTAGAGGCTAGTTTAACGGTTAGCAAGTTCTTTTCGGCCGATGTGCCACCAATAACAAAGGCAATGTGGTAAGGTGGGCAAGCTGCCGTTCCTAAGCTTTTCATTTTTTCTACCAAGAAAGGCACCAAAGTAGCAGGGTTCAAAAGGGCTTTGGTTTCTTGATATAGGTAGGTTTTGTTGGCAGAACCACCACCTTTGGTTACGCACAAAAAGTGGTATTCCATACCGGTGGTAGCGTGCAAGTCTATTTGAGCAGGCAAGTTACATTTGGTATTTACCTCGTTGTACATGTCTAGAGGAGCATTTTGCGAGTAGCGCAAGTTTTCTTCGGTGTAGGTTTTATACACACCTAGCGAAAGGGCTTCTTCGTCTTCGCCTTCGGTAAATACTTGTTGACCTTTTTCGCCGTGAATAATGGCGGTACCGGTGTCTTGGCACAAAGGCAATTTACCTTTTAAAGAAACCTCTGCGTTGCGCAAGAAAGTGAGCGCTACGTATTTGTCGTTTTCTGAAGCTTCTGGGTCTGACAAAATTTTTGCTACTTGCTCGTTGTGCGAGCGACGAAGCAAGAACGATACATCGCGGAAAGCGGCATTGGCCATGGCGGTTAAACCTTCTGGCGCAATTTTTAAAATGGGTTTACCTTCAAACTCGCTTACAGATACATAATCTTTGGTAAGCAAGTAGTACTCGGTGTTGTCTTCGCCCACTTGAAACATGGGTTCGTACTTGAATGTTGTTGCCATATTATTATGAATTTAAAAGATTGCTTTTGATGGGTTAAAGATAACACATTTTTTTGTTTTTTTGCCCCTAATCAAACCATGCTCCACTAATTTTTCGCCCCAAAAACGGGTATTTTTACCCCTAAATACCATTTTTTACCCCAACAATGGGCAATTTTTAAGGGGTTTATACCATATAAATAAAATTAGGCCACCAAGCGTGCTACTTGTAGTAACTTTGCAGAAACAAATATTGACTAATCGGTGAATCGACTAATCGGTGAATCGACTAAACGCATAAACAAACATTTATGGCTAAACACTTATTCGACTACTTGCAGGCCACCATCAAACGCGATTGGAACGAGCCTGCTATCTCTGACTACATTGAGAAAAAAACCGACTCTTACGGTCAATTGGCAGAACAAATTGCTCGCTGGCACGTTTTATTTAAAGAATTGGGCCTACAAAAAGGCGACAAAATTGCCCTTTGCGGACGTAACAGTACTTACTGGGCTACTTGCTTTTTATCTACCATTAGTTATGGTGCTGTAGCAGTATCTATCCTTGATGCATTCCATGCAGAAAGCATCCACTACTTGGTAAAACACTCGGATGCCAAATTGTTTCTTGTAGGCGACCAAGTATTTAAAGGACTTGACAAAAAAGCCATGGAACAAGTAGAAGCCATTATTTGCCAAGATGGTTCGGAACTGTACTACGCTAAAAATGCTGCAGCAGAAAAAGCATTCAAAAACTGGGGCGAATTATTCCAAACTGCTTATCCTAAAGGTTTCACAGCAGACGATGTTAACTATCCTACCGACAACATGGACGATCCTGCTGTTATCAACTATACATCGGGTAGTACAGGCGACCCTAAAGGGGTGGTACTTAACTTCCGTAGCCTTAGCTCGAACGTTGAATTTGGCCAAGACAGAATTCCTAACCAAGCTGGTTGGAGCATGGTATCAATGTTGCCTTTGGCACACATGTTTGGTTTGACCTTTGAATTCTTGTATCAATTGGCAGGTGGTTGCCACGTTAACTTCTTGGGCAAAGCTCCATCGCCACAAATTTTGATGAAAGCTTTCTCTGAAGTACATCCTTACATGATTTTGACAGTACCATTGGTAGTAGAAAAAATCTTTAAAGGCAAAATTTTCCCTGCTATCAAAAAACCATTGGTACGCGTATTGTGGCACATTCCTGGCATCAATACCATTATTCGCAAAAAAGTACACCAACAACTTATGGCTGCTTTTGGTGGTCAACTAAAATACCTTATTATTGGTGGTGCTGCGCTTAACCGCGAAGTAGAAAAATGCTTGAAAGAAATTAAATTCCCATATTGCGTGGGTTACGGCATGACCGAATGCGGCCCCTTGTTGTCTTACACACCATGGGATAAATTTAAACTACGCTCTTGCGGCCAACCCGTAGACCGTATGCAAATTACCATCGACTCGCTTGATCCACAAAAACAAGTAGGCGAAATTTTGGTAAAAGGCGACCACGTTTTGTTGGGTTACTACAAAAACCCAGAAGCTACATCGGCTATCTTTACAACCGATGGCTGGATGCGCACTGGCGACTTGGGTATCATCGACAAAGACGGCAACGTATTTATTCGTGGTAGAAACAAGAGCATGATTTTAGGCCCATCGGGACAAAATATTTACCCAGAAGAAATTGAAGACAAGGTAAACAACCAACCTTACGTACTAGAAAGTGTATTGGTTAGCCGCAACGAAAAATTGGTGGCCCTTGTTTATCCCGATACCGCTACCATCGAAAAAGAAGGCAAAAACACAGCCGAAGAAATGAACCAAATGCGTTTACACGTTAACAAGTTGTTGCCCCGCTTCTGCCAAATAGCAGAGGTAGAAATTGTAAAAGAAGAGTTTGAAAAAACGCCTAAACGTAGTATTAAGCGTTATCTCTATAAGTAACCTCGTGTAGCGAGATAGACTTACGGCGGCCGAAGTATGTAAATGCTTCGGTCGCTTTTTGTACGTAGGTTTTAGAAACAGGAACGCGTTTGGTATCGGGCACGTCAAGCTCTAGCAAAAAGTCATCGCCTTCTTTGTGCATCGAAATAACGTGCTCAAAGTTTACCATGTACGAGCGGTGACAGCGTTGTATAGCGGTTTCGGTTAGCTCTAATTCGGTACGCTTCATGGAATTGCGAAGCATAAATTTTTCTACCTTTCCTTGTAGCAAGTAGTTAATTTCTATGTAGTTATCGGCCGACTCTAGGTAAATAACCGACTCAAAAGCTACCGATAGGCGTTGGCCGCCTTTTTCGTCGTTAAAATGCAATACCGAAGGGCCGTTGCGCACTACCCCACGCTTTTCTAGTTCGCGAATGCGTTTGTTTTTATCGTCGTACGCAAAATAAAGCCACGATATGAGGTAAGGAAAGAAAACCACCGAGAAGGTATGGATGTTGATATCGCGAAATACAATGACAATGTCTTCGAGCGACCAGAAATTAAGGTCGGAGCGGATCCAAAGCACGTAGAAGGTGTAAAATCCTGATAAAATAACCAGTTCTAGGAATACCCAAAAGGCGTACTCTACGTTGTTGAGCGAATAGCGGCGAACAAAAAGGTTCATTAAGTAACGGCTAATGGCCACTACCACAATGCCGATGAACACAATGACGCACGAGTACAAAAAATATTGGGTAGAGCTGATGTCTAACCATCGGTCGGAGGCAAAGGGTTTGAATAGGTTAACAAATACCAACGAAAACAAGCCCGAAAAAATGACCAATTTGACCAAATTGGACTTTTCGATGAGATAGCCTGCCACCTTGCTTTTTTTGTGTCGTGTATTTTTTTCTGAGGGCATTAGGTTATGGTGTTTAGTCGTTTAGTTGATAAGTCAACTTACAAAAATAGAAAAATCTTACTATACTAACGCAAGCATCGTAAAAAAATTGTACCTTTACCCTCATGAAAAAACTGTTTTTACTAGATGCCTACGCTCTTATATACAGGGCCTATTTTGCCTTTATAAAGGCACCACGCATCAATTCGAAAGGATTAAACACATCGGCTATTTTGGGGTTTTTAAACACGCTAGAGGATGTGTTAAAACGCGAAAAGCCCACCCACCTTGCTGTTGCTTTTGACCCAGCCGGGCCTACCTTTAGGCACAAAGCTTTTGAGGCCTACAAAGCACAACGCGAAAAAACGCCCGAGGATATTAAAATAGCGGTACCTTATATAAAAGAACTACTACGCGCTTACAACATACCCGTTTACGAGGTAATGGGTTTTGAAGCCGACGATGTTATTGGTACCCTAGCCAAACAAGCCGCTGGGCAAGGGTTTGATGTATTTATGCTAACGCCCGATAAGGATTATGGCCAACTGGTTGAGGAGCACATTTTTATGTATCGTCCTCGCCACAACGGGGGTTACGAAGTAATGGGCGTGGCCGAGGTGTTGAATAAATACGGGCTAACTAACCAAGCGCAAGTAATTGATTTATTGGGACTTATGGGCGATAGTAGCGACAACATTCCGGGTTGCCCGGGAGTGGGCGAAAAAACGGCCGTAAAATTGTTGCAAGAATTTGGGTCGATTGATGGCCTGTTGGCCAACACCGATGCCCTAAAAGGAGCGTTGAAAGTAAAAATAGAAAGCAACGTGGAACAAATTACGTTTTCGCGCTTTTTGGCCACCATTAAAACCGATGTGCCTATTACCCTGAACGAGGCCGAAATGGCCGTGCAACAGCCCAATACAGAGGCACTTAGGACTTTGTTTACCGAGTTGGAGTTTAGAAAGTTACTTCGTAACGATGAATCGATGAATCGGGGAAAGTTGCGTGAGCAACTTCATGAGGGCGAAGCCCGAGTAATTGGAGAATCGGCTAAACCAACCCATCACCGAATTACCAAAGATGACGGTATGATGGATTTGTTTGCAGGGTTGGAAGATAACGAATCAACAAATCAACGCATCAACGAATCAACGCATCAACAAATCACCAAATCACCATCAATAAGCAACATCAACACCACACCGCATACCTATCAGCTCATTACCGAAAGCGATTTGCCTACATGGGTGGAGCAACTCAACGCCCAAGAAGCTTTTTGTTTTGATACCGAAACCGATGGTTTAGAGGCGGTTAGCTGCAATTTGGTAGGGCTTTCGTTTGCTTGGAAAGCGCACGAGGCTTATTTTATTGCGGTAAATCCAGAAAATGTACATCGCATCTTGCAGCAGTTACGCCCTGCGTTTGAGAACGAAAATACGCAAAAAATTGGGCAAAATTGCAAGTTCGACATCATGGTATTGAGCCGCTACGGCATTGAGGTAAAAGGCACCTTGTTCGATACCATGCTAGCGCACTACTTGCTGCAACCCGAGCTGCGCCACGGCATGGATTATTTGGCCGAGATTTACCTCCACTACCAAACCATTACCTACGAGGAATTGGTGGGTGGTAAGGGTAAAAAGGCCCTACCCATAGAACAGGTTGCCATAGAAAAACTAACCGATTATGCTGCCGAAGATGCCGATATTACCCTGCAGCTCAAGCACATACTAGCAGACGAATTGGCCAAGGCTGGCATGGAAAAATTATTTTACGAACTAGAAATGCCCTTGCTTCGCACCTTGGCACGCATGGAAATGGCGGGGGTACGCATCGACACCGATGCCCTGGGTGCATCGGCCCAGAGCATGCGTAAAAGCCTAGAGGCCATTGAACAAGAGGCTTATGCATTGGCGGGCATGGAATTTAACCTAAGTTCTGCCAAACAAGTGGGCGAGGTGCTATTTGACCACCTTAAGGTGGTAGAAAAGGCCAAAAAAACCAAAACGGGGCAATACGTTACCTCCGAAGAGGTGCTAGAAAGTTTGCGCTCTAAACATCCTTTGGTGGGCAAAATTTTAGACTACAGGGGCATCAAAAAGCTACTAAGCACCTACATAGAGGCACTTCCTGCCTTGGTAAACCCCCAAACGGGCAAAATTCATACCTCGTACAACCAAGCCGTAACGGCTACGGGTAGGTTAAGTTCTAGCAATCCTAACTTGCAAAACATACCGGTACGCGACGAGATGGGCAAAGAAATACGCAAGTGTTTTATTCCAGACGATGGGTGTTTGTTTTTCTCGGCCGACTACTCGCAAATTGAATTGCGCATTATGGCGCACCTAAGTGGCGACAAGGCCATGATAGAGGCGTTTAATATGGACGGCGATATTCACGCGGCAACGGCGGCAAAAATCTACAAAGTACCGCTAAGCGAGGTAACATCGGACATGCGCCGCAAGGCCAAAACCGCCAACTTTGGTATTATTTACGGCATTTCGGTATTTGGGTTGGCCGAACGCCTACAAATACCTCGTAGCGAGGCTAAGGAACTGATAGACGGCTACTTTGCTACCTATCCACGCATCAAAGCATACATGGACGAGTGCATAGACAAGGCACGCCAACTGGGCTACGTAGAAACGCTTTGGGGCCGTAAACGCTACCTACCCGATATTGCATCGGGCAATAGTTTTGTGCGTGGCTTTGCCGAACGCAATGCCATTAACGCACCCATTCAGGGGAGCGCGGCCGATATCATTAAGGTGGCTATGATTGCCATTGACAAAGCCTTTTTGGCCGAAAATTTGCGTTCGCAAATGATACTACAAGTGCACGACGAACTAAATTTTAACGTTTACCCCGACGAGATGGAGAAGGTAAAAGAGATTGTTTGTCGCGAAATGAGCCAGGCTATACTGCTGCAAGTACCCCTTATTGCCGATTGCGGCGTAGGGCAAAACTGGCTAGAAGCGCATTGAAAGTCAAAGGTCGTTTTACTTTTAACTTTTGACTTTCGACATTTTTTATTACCTTTGCAGAGTTTTGTGCAAAAGATATTATGAAAAAACTAACACTCATACTGGGGCTTATTAGCATCGTCATGACGGTTGCAGCTCAAACACTAGAACCCATTAAATATGGCAATTTTGAAACTTGGACTACCCGAGAAATTGAAGAATCGGCCATTATTGGTGGTAAAACTAAATTGTTGTACGTAGTAGGTCCGGAGGCGCACATTAAGGGAAATACCCCTTACAACTACAAAAAAAATACCCCTTGGACCATGTCGAATGCTTACGCTAAAGTAGCGGGTATTCATAAAGGCAGCAATACAGTACAGCCCGAAAAACGCGGTAACGGACGTTGTGCACGTTTGGATACTAAATTGGACGATGTAACCGTATTGGGCTTCATCGATGTATCGGTATTGGTATCGGGCAGTATTTTTTTGGGACAAACCATTGAACCCATTACCGGTGCGGGCGACCCTTACAAGAACCTAAACTTTGGTATGCCCTTTACCCGCAAACCCAAAGCTTTGGTACTAGACTACAAATGCAAAATTTCTCCCAACAATTACGTTATGAAACACCCTGGTGTGGGTTCTAAACGCATTAACGGCATTCAAGACAAAGCCGAATTTTTTGTTTACCTACAAAAACGTTGGGAAGATGCCGATGGTAACATTCACGCCCTACGCATTGGTACAGCGCGCGAACAATTGAGCCACGACGTAAACGACTGGGTAAATGGCCACCGCGTGGTTATTCACTACGGCGACATTACCAAAACCGGTTATTACAAAGATTTTATGCACCTAAATGGCCCATACAGAGCCATGAACAGCAAAGGTAAAATTGTACCCATTATAGAAGAAGGTTGGGGAAGCCCAGACGACACCCCTACCCACGTTATCTTAATGATTACAGCGGGTAACCAAGGCGCCTTTATTGGTACCGTTGGCAATACCCTTTGGGTAGATAATGTATGCTGGGAGTTTTAAGAATAATTTAGTTAGGAGTTAGGAGTTAGGAGTTGCCCTTCGACAAGCTCAGGGACCGAATTGAATCAACGACGTACTGATGAGTACGAAGTACGAATAATCAACGTATCAACAAATATGAGTTTAGATCAATTTAATTTTCTACTGCTAATCATGGCCATTACGGGCCTAGTAGTATTTGTAGCGCTTTATTTTGTAGAAGCTGGCTACGGTAAAATGATTAGCGATAAATGGGGGCCTGCCATCAACAACAAAGTGGCATGGGTAATTATGGAATGCCCTGTTTTCTTTGTGATGCTTTACCTTTGGGGCATGAGCGACAGACGATTTGAAGTAGCCCCTTTGGCTATGTTTTTGATATTCCAGTCGCACTATTTTCAACGTTCGTTTATCTTTCCTTGCCTATTAAAAGGCAGAAGCAAAATGCCCATTGTAATTATGATGATGGGATTCATCTTTAACATGGTAAACGGTTCTATTCAAGGTTACTGGATTTTTTACCTATCGCCAGCCAACATGTACACTGCCGATTGGTTAACCACGCCTCAGTTTATTATTGGTACCTGCATTTTTGTTATTGGTTTTATTATCAATTTACACTCCGATTACGTTATTCGTCACCTACGTAAACCCGGCGATACCAAGCACTATTTGCCCAAAAAAGGGATGTACAAATACGTTACATCGGCCAACTATTTTGGCGAAATTTTAGAATGGACGGGCTTTGCTGTGCTAACATGGTCTTATGCTGGTGCCATTTTCTTGTGGTGGACTTGCGCTAACCTAGTGCCTCGTGCCAATGCCATTTACAAAAAATACAGCGTTGAATTTGCCGACGAATTTGACAAAAAGAAACTTAAAAGAGTATTTCCGTTTATATATTAGTCGATTCATCAATAAAATATGAGTAAACTATTCACTCCCTATCAGTTAGGCCCCATCACCCTACGCAACCGTACCATTCGTTCGGCTGCCTTCGAAAACATGTGCTATGGTAACAAACCATCGCAAGACCTTTTTGACTACCATACCAGCGTAGCCAAAGGCGGTATTGGTATGACTACTATTGCTTATTGTGCTGTAAACCGTAGCGGTGTATCGTTTGATGGCCAACTATGGATGCGCGAAGAAATTATTCCCGAATTAAAGAAACTGACCGACGCTATCCATGCCGAAGGTGCTAAAGCCAGCATTCAACTAGGTCACTGTGGTAACATGACCCACTATTATACCTGTGGTTGCATGCCTGTAGGCCCTTCTACTGGCTTTAACCTTTACTCGCCTACTTTGGTGCGCGGTTTAAAGGTAAGCGAAATTAAAGACTTGGTAAAAGACTTTGGTAAGGCGGTAAACATGTGCCGCGAAGCAGGTTTTGACTGCGTAGAAATTCACGCTGGCCACGGTTACCTTATTTCGCAATTCTTATCGCCTTATACCAACAAACGTCGCGACGAATACGGCGGTTCGCTAGACAACCGCATGCGTTTTATGCGCGAAGTATTGGCCGAAGTAATGACAGCTGCCAAAGACGATATGGCTGTAGTGGTAAAAACCAACATGTACGACGGTTTTAAAAGCGGTATGCAACTACCCGACTGCATTACGGTAGCCAAAGAAATTGAAAAATTTGGCGTACACGCAGTGGTATTGAGTGCAGGTTTTGTTAGCAAGGCTCCTATGGCAGTTATGCGCGGTGCTATGCCACTAAAAACCTTGGCTCACTACATGGATATGGCTAAATTCTGGTGGTTAAAAGCAGCATTGGCGTTGGTAGGACGTATTATGATTCCTACCGTACCATTTAAAGAAGCTTACTTTTTAGAAGACGCTAAAAAATTCCGCGCCGAGCTAAAAATGCCTATTATTTACGTAGGTGGCTTGGTAAGCCGCGAAAAAATAGACGAGGTATTGGACAGTGGTTTTGAAATGGTTCAAATGGCAC
The DNA here is from genome assembly GCA_045635045.1 of Candidatus Enterocola sp. Classification (GTDB taxonomy): domain Bacteria; phylum Bacteroidota; class Bacteroidia; order Bacteroidales; family Paludibacteraceae; genus Enterocola. Next base: position 11,595 of record JAZRBL010000042.1, read on the forward strand.
GTGCCTTGGTAAACGACCCTGCCTTTGTAAACAAAATGAAGGAATCGGACAGCACGTATCGTTGCAGCTGTAAACACAGCAACTACTGCATTGGCCGTATGTACACCAAAGAAATGAAGTGTCACCACTGTGTAGACAACCTACCCAAAAAGATTCAAAAAGAGATTGCAAAAGCAGAGAGGGATTGATTATGTATGCATTAGTAACAGGAGCTAGTCAAGGAATTGGACTACAATATGCCAGACAATTGGCATCTACTTATAAATACGACTTGGTTTTGGTAAGCAACCAAGAAAAAGAAATTCACGAAGTAGCCGACCAAATTAAAGCTGAATTTGGGGTAAACACCGTAGCGGTTTACCAAGATTTGTCGACCGAAACTGCACCCCAAGAATTGCACCAATTTTGCAAAGAGGGCGGTTACGAAATTGAAGTATTGATTAACAACGCAGGGGTGTTCTATTTTAACGACCTAGTTAAAACCAGCGAAGCTAGGGTGAACTTGATGCTTCACTTGCACATTAGAACCGTAACACAACTATGCCGTCTGTTTGGTGCCGATATGCGCGAACGTGGCAAAGGTTACATTTTGAACATGAGTTCGATGAGCGCTTGGATGGCCATGCCTGGCATTCAATGCTACAACGCTAGTAAAGCGTATATTTTGAACTTTAGCCGCTCTATGTGGTACGAAATGAAGCCTTATGGCGTGGGCGTTACCGCTATTTGCCCTGGTGCTATTGACACGGGCTTGTACGGATTGGCCTCGAACCTACGTAAATTGGCGGTTACCTTGCGCGTTTCGATGCCACCCGAACGTTTGGTTAAGATTGCGCTTAAAAAGATGTTCAAAAAGAAAAAACAAGTTATGCCTGGTTTCTTGAACCACTTGTTTGTTCCGCTTATTAAGCATTTGCCCGACTGGGTAGTGTTTACCGTAATGAAACGAATTGATTGCTTTAAAAAATAATTAAAGGCTCCCGAGGGAGCCTTTAATTATTTGATGCAATCTACTGCCACCCCTTAAAGATGTCCTCGGTATACACGTCGGTTTCGTCTTGGCCGTGAAGCGGATGCCAAATTTGGGCAAAGAAGGGGTTCTTGGCCGCAATTTGGTTGTAGCGCCAAGGCATGGGTTGGCATTCGGGGCACCAGTGACCGCCTTGTAGGGCTAGTACAGGTGACATTTTAAAGGTATGACCTTCGGCACATTCCCACTCTAGCGGGGTAGAGAAATCGCCTTTTACCATGGTGGTAGATAGGCATTTGCCTCCGCGGAAGGCAGCGGCTTGTTGCATGTCTTCGATGGTCCATTCGGTACGGGGTTTGCTTTCGTCATAACCGTGATCGATGTGTACAATATCGGTTTCGGATGGATGCGAAAGGTCAAATTCTTTCCACGATGGAATGTTAGCCCAGGCTTCTTTAGAGCCATAATAAGCAGCGATGCGTTCTTTTTCGTTGTTTTTAATCCAATATTGGGTACCCCATTTCTTTTTGTTGGCCATAAAATACATGGCCCATTTAATAAAGATAGGAGGACAGATAGCTGCCAAGTGGTAGTACCAAGGCACGTGTTTGCCTAAGTGTTTTTTAAAGTATTCTTTAACGGGAATATTGGCACGGAAATGCAAGTATTCTTCTAGTTTATCGGAGTCTAAATACCATTGACCGTGAAAGTTACGCAACACAAACCAGTTGGTATTGAAAATTTTTTCGGGTCGTGGGCACGAAATGGTATCCAACAAATAGCATTCAAACTCGTAGTTAGATAAACGATATTCTTTGCCACTACCAATGTTGTAGAAGTTGTTCCAGAACTCGGCAGGCACATCGTCACTACAAACATTGGCCAATAGACGGCCGCTGTCTTCGACTGTTGCCCATTCTAGCACGCCACGCAAGGGGACGTGGAACATAATGGGGTCGAAGTTCTTTAAAATATCGGCATACAAAATACCGGTTTGGCGCAAGCTAACCCAATTTTTTATGCCCGACTCTACAATTACCTTTTCGGCCTCGGTTTTACTCATGGCATAGTGGTCGTACACACTGATGCAGATGGGGTCGCCGGTACGTCCCCAATGGATGGGTTCGTTGCGGTCGGATGTTTGGGCTACGGTACCAATGTACACTACCTTGATGTCGTCGGCATTGGGTTGGGCCAACACGGCTTTGGCTAGGTGTTTAGCCGCTGTAATATTGGTATGAAGGGTGCGTTTGGGATAGTAGTCGGCGCTAGGCGATACCATGCCCCCTACGTGCAACACAATATCCGACCCTGTAACGCCTTCTAGCATGTGGTCGTAATTGGTAAGGTCGCCCCACACGATGGTTACGTTGGGGTTGCCTTGTAAATAGGCCAACTTCTTTTTGTTGGTTTTGCTAGGACGCACCAACAAACGGATGTTGTAAAGGTCTGTCTTTTTAAGCAATTCTGCTAAACCTGCGCCACCCATGTTTCCGGTAGCACCTGTTAAAAATACGGTTTTTTTTGCCATTGTATAATTAGTTTGTCGATTGTTGCTTGTCGATTGTTGCTAGTGACGAATGTTGGTTATGATTTGCCGGTGATGATTTTTTTGATTTCGTTGAGTTTATTTAAGGCCTCGATGGGTGTTAAGTTGTTGATGTCTACGTTTTTAATTTCGTCGCGAATGCTGGCTAGTACGGGGTCGTCTAGTTGGAACAGGCTCAATTGGTAGCCCTCGCGGCTCTCTGCCAAACCAGTAAGGGGTTTGCTAATGCTTTCGCGGCTGTTTTGGCTTTCGAGCGATGCCAACACCTGCTCGGCACGGTTTAACACGCTTTTGGGCATGCCCGCTAATTTGGCCACGTGTATACCAAAGCTGTGCTCGCTACCCCCTCTGGCCAATTTACGCAAAAAGATAACCTTACCCGCCGCCTCTTTTACGGTGATGTGGTAGTTTTTGATGCGATCAAAGCTTTTTTCCATCTCGTTTAGCTCGTGGTAGTGGGTAGCAAAAAGCGTACGGGCTTTGTGAGCGGTGTGCTCGTGTATGTACTCTACAATGGCCCACGCCAACGAAATACCATCGTAAGTAGAGGTACCACGCCCCAACTCATCGAACAAGACCAAACTACGATTGGATAGGTTGTTTAGAATGCTCGATGCCTCGTTCATTTCTACCATAAACGTTGACTCGCCCATCGAAATGTTATCGCCAGCCCCTACACGGGTAAAGATTTTATCTACCACGCCAATTTGTGCGCTATCGGCAGGCACAAAACTGCCTATCTGCGCCATTAGGGTAATAAGGGCGGTTTGTCTTAGCAAGGCAGATTTACCCGCCATGTTAGGACCCGTTATGATGATAATTTGTTGCGACGAGCTATCCAAGTACACATCGTTGGGGATATAAGGCTCGCCCACAGGCAGTTGCTGCTCAATTACAGGGTGACGACCGCCTTTAATTTCCAATACATCGGAATCGGTAATAACGGGTCGGTTGTATTTATTTTGGGCGGCGATAACGGCAAAATTGCACAGCACATCCATTTGGGCGATGATTTCGGCATCGGCCTGCAAGGCTTGCGTACAACCCAACAGCTGCATTAACAACTCTTGGAACAAGCGGTTTTCGATGATAAGAATGCGCTCTTCGGCACCCAATATTTTTTCTTCGTACTCTTTGAGTTCGGGGGTAATGTAGCGTTCGGCATTGACCAAGGTTTGCTTGCGAATCCAGGTTTCGGGAACGGCTTCTTTGTGGGTATTGCGCACCTCAATGTAGTAACCAAACACATTGTTGTAGCTAATTTTTAGGCTACTAATACCCGTTGCCTCAGCCTCGCGTTGTTGCATTTGCAGCAAATAATCTTTGCCCGAATACGCCAATCGGCGGTACTCGTCCAATTCGGCATCGATGCCTGCTTTAATAACACCACCCCTGTTTACAGCCATGGGCGGATCCAGTTCTACCCATTGGTCAATTTGGTTGCGAATATCGGCACATAGGTGTAGTTTATCGCCCATATCGCGCAAAGCATCGCACGACGACGAGCTGCACAAAGCTTGTATGTGTTCAATGGCAAACAAGGCGGTTTTGAGTTGCACCACCTCGCGTGGGTTGATGCGTCCGGCCGACACTTTCGATACCAAACGCTCCATATCGCCAATAAGGGGCAACTGGCGCAACAGGGCATCTTTTAGTTCGGGCTCACGAAAGAAGGCCTCTACCATTTCTTGTCTAGCCACAATGTCTGCCACGTTTTTTAAAGGGAAGGCCACCCAACGACGCAACAAACGCGCGCCCATGGGGGTTTGGGTATGGTCTAACACATCGACAAAGTTTTTGCCATCGCTGTAGTTGCTACCAAAAAGTTCTAGGTTGCGAATGGTAAATTTATCGAGCCATACAAAATTGTTTTCGGCTACGCGGGCAATGCGGCTAATGTGTGCCGTTTGGAAGTGTTGGGTTTGGTCTAGGTAGAACAATACGGCGCCGGCTGCCACAATGGCCTCGGTCATGCCGTCTATGCCAAAACCTTTTAGGTTTTTTACTTCAAATTGCTTACTCAAACGGCCTTGGGCAGCATCGGGCGTAAAAATCCAATCGTCCATTTTAAAACGAGCGATGCTGT
>JAZRBL010000043.1:0-2206 GCA_045635045.1 Candidatus Enterocola sp.
CCTGCACTTTTCTGACCCATCAAACCACGTTTTACAATGGCACGAAACAACGAACGGCCATCAATACCCGAGTGTTCGTAGAAACGAATGTCTTCGGTAGCCAACAAGGCTTGTTTTAGGTAAGGCGATATGGTTTCGAACGATACAGCTACACGGTTGTTTTGACCGGCAAAATAACGGCCAAAAATGATACCATCGGAGGTATAAAGTTCTGTAGCGTATTTATTTTTAGGGTTTTGAAGTTCTTCGATATCGGGAATGTAACCAATTACACCGTTGGCAATTAGAATAAACATCATGGCTACGCCCAACACGCCTAGGGCAAATAAAATCCACAGGTATTTAAACCAGCCTAACAGGGGTTTGGTTGTTTTTTTTTCTTGTTCTGCCGCCATTTTACTTTTTAGGGTTTAAGATTACAAATATAAAAAAAATATTGCAAATCCTCGACATGGATTTGCAATATTTTTTTGACGAATCGACGAATCGACTAATCGATTCAACGTTGCAAAGCTACTTTCGACTTGCGACCTTCGACTTTCGACTTTCGACCTGCGACTTGCGACCTTCGACCTGCGACTTGCTTCCTTGCGTGCCTTTGACGGGGGCGATGACAATGCCGCGGGCGCGTTTGCTGGTGGCAAAAGCCTCCATTACCTGCTCTACCCTGTTTTTAGGCACGTCAAAAAAGGTAAATTTAGACGAAATATCAATGTCGCCAATGGCCATGCTACGGTCGCCAACCACCTCGTTAATAAGGCCTAACAAGCGGCGTGGGTCCATTTTATCGTTTTTACCACGGTTAATTTTAAGGCGCAAGGTGTTGCCTTTGTCGGCCTGACGCATTTGACGGCGCGTGGGTTTTACCTCTTCTTTGGGCTCTTTGCGCATCATGGCTTGCAAATCGACCGCATTTTCGTAGTACGCCAACAAGGGGTTAAAACGGTACGATATTAGTTGAGCGATGATTTCTTCTTTGCTGAATTCGCTCAACGTAGCGTAGGCATCGGGCAATAATTTGTGCAATTTGGGGTGCAAACTTACCTCGCTCATTTGCGTAAGCATGTGCATCAATTGACGTTGGCAAACGGCCATGCCTGTAGGAATTTCCATGGGCATAAAAGTGCGTTTTATGGCCTTTTCGATGGCTTTGATGGACATTTTTTCGCGGGGCGTAACCAAGGCAATAGACATACCTTGTTTGTTCACCCTACCTGTACGTCCACTGCGGTGGGTATAGGTTTCTTTGTCGTCGGGCAAAACGTAGTGAATAACGTGGGTAAGGTCGTTTACGTCCAAACCACGTGCAGCCACATCTGTAGCCACCAAAATTTGCAAGTGCTTGATTCTGAACTTGTTCATTACCGAATCGCGCTGGGGTTGCGACAAATCGCCGTGCAGCGCATCGGCATTGTAGCCGTCTATCATGAGTTTTTCGGCTATCTCTTTGGTTTCTTGGCGGGTACGACAAAAAACAATGCCGTAAATATCGGGATAATAATCGAGCAGACGTTTTAACACCTCGTAGCGCAAGGTGTTTTTGGTAAGCACAAAGTAATGCTCTACGTTTTGCGCCGCCTCGCCCCGTTTACCTACGGCAATTTCGTGCGCATTGCGCATGTAATTTTTGGCGATATTGGCAATTTCTTGGGGCATGGTAGCCGAAAAAAGCAACGTACGACGGGTATCGGGCGTTTGCTCTAAAATGGCTGTTATATCGTCTACAAAGCCCATGTTAAGCATTTCATCCGCCTCGTCGAGCACCAAATAATTCACCTGCGACAGGTTCACCTTACCCCTGTTCATCAAGTCAATTAAACGCCCGGGGGTTGCCACCAAAATTTGAGGGGTTTTATCCAGTTCTTTGAGCTGTTTGCGGATGTCTTCGCCCCCATAAACGGCAACAATGCGTATTTGTGGCAATTTGCTGCTGTATTTGCGCAATTCCGAGGCAATTTGCACGCACAATTCGCGCGTGGGAGCCAATACCAACGACTGCGTAACGGCACGTTTGGCATCGGTTAAATGCAGCATGGGCAAACCAAAGGCAGCAGTTTTGCCAGTTCCTGTTTGCGCCAAGCCCACTATATCGTCTTGGTGGTTCAATACATAAGGAATAACCTCCGCCTGAATGGGCGAAGGCTGTTCAAAACCGATTTTGGAGATACTAGCTACGATATCGGGATGGAGACCTAAATCTGTGAAT
>JAZRBL010000044.1:0-8413 GCA_045635045.1 Candidatus Enterocola sp.
GCTCAAACAACACATTTTGCTTAACGTTTTTGCACATATAAATCTATTTCCGACCTCCGCTAACGGCACTCGCATTTGAATCGCCTCAACATCTAAACGACTCAACGATTATTCGGGCCCTTTTTCCCTTCGGTCAACAACACGTCGACAGGCTCAGGGACCGAATTTTGACTTTTGACTTTTGACTTTTGACGTCGCGAAGCGACTTTAATCAAACTTAATTGCTTTAGCGGGACTAATCTTTGCAATAATGTGCGAGGGCAGTAGCATCATGCCCAAGGTAATGACAATAACGCCAACGTTTAGCGCCAACCAAGCCCATGCGTAAAGTTCAATGGGAACGGTATCTACAAAATAAATAGAAGGATCTAGGCTAATAACACCCCATTGGTGTTGAACAAAGCAGATAAATAGTCCAATAACATTGCCCCAAAACATGCCTTTGCCAATTAAAAACAACGATTGGTACAAAAAAATCTTTCTAATGGTCCAGTTGTTGGCACCCAATGCCTTTAGCGTGCCAATCATGGTGGTTTTGTCAAGAATAAGGATAAGCAGTCCCGAAATCATGGTAAAACCAGCAACTGCCATCATCAGTGCCAAAATAACCACCATATTCATGTCTAGTAGGGCAAGCCAGTTAAAAATTTGGGGTTGTAGTTCCAAGGCAGTGCGGGTGTAATAAGGGTTGTTGTAGCCTTCGCCATACGTGTGTGCGGTTTGCTGAAAAACTTGGTACCCTGTTTCTTCTAATTGTTCAATGTCTTTTACCCAAATTTCAATGCCGCTTACTTGGTTGTCTTTCCAACCATTTAGTTGTTTGATGTGCCTAATATCGCCCATCATAAACAATTTGTCAAAATCAGCCAATCCGGTTTCGTATATCCCCGAAACCACAAATTGACGCAATCTTACATTGTTTTGAATAAAATAGGTAAGTAGTTTGTCGCCCACGTTTAATTGCAAATCGTTGGCGGTTTGGCGCGATATCAACACTTGGTTGCAGGGAGTGCTGTCGTTAATAGCAGGTAGGCTGCCTTCTTGTAAATTTTGGGCAAAAAAGTCCCAATTGTAGGTGCTGTCTACGCCTTTTAGTACAATGCCCTGAAAATTATCGGACGTTTTTAAAATGGCAGGTTTTACACCATATACTTGGATGTGACCTACATTGTTTACTTGTTGTAGTATATGTAAAGTGCTGTCTGTTACCTCAATGGGAGGCATTTCGTAGGTTTTGTTGTTGGTAAGGGCCGTTATTTGAATGTGCGACCCAAAACCAAATACCTTTCGGCTTACTTCGTTTTTAAAGCCCGTTACTACAGCAATGGCCACAAGCATGACAGCCAAACCCAAGGCAATGCCTGTCATAGCAATGCGTACGGCAGGTTTAGCCACATCTTTGCCTTCTTTTGGGGCAGGCTTAAAATGAATGCGACGTGCTATAAAATGGGCAAGGCTCATTATACGTTGGTTCTGCCTGGATAAACCTCAAGTGCTTTTTGCAGTACAAACAAGGCTTTGGCAAGGTCTTCTTTTTTAAGTACGTATGCTAAACGAACTTCGTTTCTGCCTACATTGTTCATGGTGTAGAAGCCCGATGCAGGTGCCATCATAACGGTTTGTCCTTCGTACTCAAAATCGCTCAATAGCCAAGCGCAGAATTTGTCGCTGTCGTCAATAGGAAGTCTGGCTACGGTATAGAAAGCACCCATTGGAATAGGGGAGTACACACCCGGAATGCGGTTTAGTCCGTCAATAAGGTATTTACGACGTTCGACGTACTCGTTGTACATTTCAAGCATGTAATCTTCTTCGGTATCAATCGATGCCTCGGCAGCAATTTGACCTACCAAAGGAGGACTTAAACGTGCTTGGCAGAACTTCATAACGCTTTCTTTTACCTCTTTGTTTTTGCACACCAAAGCACCCACACGAATACCACATTCGCTGTAGCGTTTAGAAACCGAGTCAAACAAAACTACGTTTTCTTCAATGCCTTTTAAGTGGAAAGCCGAAATATAAGGAGCACCAGTGTAGCAGAATTCGCGGTAAACCTCGTCAGAGAACAAATACAAGTCGTATTTTTTTACCAAATCGCGAATTTTATTCATCTCCTCTTTGGTGTACAAGTAACCGGTAGGGTTGTTGGGGTTGCAAATCAAAATCCCCTTGGTTTTAGGGGTAATAAGTTCTTCAAATTTTTCGATAGGAGGCAAGGCAAAACCATCTTCGATGCTCGATACAATGGGTTTGATAACAGCTCCTGCGCTAATAGCAAACGCGGTGTAGTTGGCGTAGGCAGGCTCGGGTACAATAATTTCGTCACCGGGGTCTAAACAAGCCATAAAAGCAAAGTTTACGGCTTCAGATCCACCTGTCGTAACAATAATATCGGTTTCGTCTACCTCAATTTTAAAGCGTTTGTAGTATTCTGCCAATTTTAAACGCAACGATTTGTAACCGTTACTAGGGCTGTATTCCAAAATTTCGCGGTCAATGTTGCGAATCGCTCGTAACGCCACTTCGGGGGTTTTCAAGTCGGGTTGACCAATGTTCAAATGGTACACTTTAATCCCACGTTCTTTGGCTTGATCTGCCAAAGGAACCAATTTCCGAATGGGCGATTGCGGCATTTGTTGGCCGCGAAGCGATGTTTTAGGCATAAAAAGTATCTATTAAGTCAAAATTTAAAGCACAAAAATAACAAAAATAATTCAAATTTGAAATAGCCTACCCTGAAAAGCACCTCTTTCTTTTATGCGCGCCTCTAGGCGGTGTACAAATTCGTAATTTTTTAGTTGCCAGTTGGGGGCAATGCGCCACGTATCGGGCGACTGCGATACAAAACGTTCTATGCAAATGGCAGGGTTTAGGCGCTCCATAATGTCGATGCACAAATCGATGTATTCATCGCAAGAAAACAGCGGAATGCTGCTAGGGTCGGCCAAAAATTGCTTGGCCAAGGCAGTGTTTTTAATAATTTGCAGCTGGTGCAATTTTAGCATATCAATGGGCAAATGCGCCATTTTATCGGCACTTTCTAGGATTTTAGATCTGTCTTCGCCGGGTAGTCCTATAATTAAATGTGCAGCCGTAAGAATGCCCATGTTGTGTGCTCGGCAAATGGCATCTACGCTGGTTTCAAAATCGTGGCCGCGGTTAATGCGTTGCAAGGTGTCGTTGTGGGTGCTTTCTACTCCTAATTCCAGCAAAATAAAGTGCTTTTTGCTTAAGTCGGCTAGCAGCTCCAATACTTCGTTGGGAACGCAGTCGGGGCGGGTGCCAATGGACAGTCCTATCACGCCTTCTATGCTCAAAGCCTCGTTGTAATACTTTTGTAACACATCAACGGGAGCGTAGGTGTTGCTGTACGACTGAAAATAAACAATAAACTGCTTATAATCTGGCTTGTGGGCAAAAAACTGAAGGCCTTTTTTTACTTGTTCGGTAATGCTATCGCCCTGCAAACAGTAATCGGGGCTAAAAGAGCTGTTGTTGCAGAATGAACAGCCACCTACGCTTATTTTTCCATCGCGGTTAGGGCACGAAAACCCCGGATTCACCGATATTTTTTGCACTCTTTGGGCAAAATACCGACGCATAAATGCAGGATAGGTTAAGTAGGCAGAAGTTTTCATAAGGCAAAAGTAACTATTTTGACTAAAAAGCCCAAAAACAAGATAATTCTTTGCAAAAAGTTAGCAAATTACCATAATCTTTGTTATATTTGTTCTGTTAAAACAGAATTGAGATGAATTTATCGGAAAAAGATGTAGCATTTCTACAATCAAATGGGATTGAAAAAGAGGCGATTGAAAAACAAATAGCTTGTTTATTAGATACGCCATCGGCGCCAGATTTGTTGCGCCCTGCAAAATTAGACGATGGAATTCTTTGTTTCAACGATAAAGAGATAGAATCGTACGTTGGTATTTGGAATGCGTATTTGCATCGTGCAAAACGCGATATTAGCCATTTTACTCCCGCATCGGGTCAGTCTAACCGTTTTTTACGCGACTTAAAAAGCTTTTTACACGCGGATGTGAATCATCCCCGTACCAATTTTGAAAAGAACTTTTTTAAGCATTTGCGTAGCTTTGCCTTTTTTAATGAACTAAACGCTTGTTGTTTAGCCACGACTGGGTTGGATGCCGATCATCTTATCGAGGCTGGTCATTACAAAACCATTGTTCGTCTAATGCTTTCAGAAGACGGATTGAACTTAGAAAGTGTGCCCACCGCCTTGTTTAAGTTTCATACCGACCAATCGCATCGTTTGCAAAAGTATCTACCTAAAAAAATAGCTACTTACTACAACTCGTTCGAAGATATTCGTACGCCCCTACAAGAAATTATGTACGAGAGTGCTATGGTATCGGGTGTAAAAGGGAATAGCCTTAATATATGCTATACCGTGCAAGCTAAGTACCGCGATTCCATTCGCGATTTCTTGCGTGCCTACAAAACACCTATAGAAAAGAAAATGGGGGTTGCGGTGGCCATTACCTTGCCCGTACAGCCTATCGACCAAAGTACCGTTGCCCTAACAGAAAACAAAAAGCTGTTGCGCAATGCCGATGGCGAAATTCAATTGCAACAAGGTGGACACGGTGCGTTGTTGCCCGTATTGAACGATTTGCGTGGCAATGTTATTTTTATCAAAAACATCGATAATGCAACGCCCGATTCGCTTAAAAAATTGAGCGTACGCTATAAAAAAATGTTGGCTGGCATTATGGTCGACACCCAGAAAAAAATCAACAAATACATGCGTTTGTTAGAAAAAGAAGACATTCCCGACGACAAACTCATCGAAATTATTCACTTTGTTGAAAACATCTTAAACGTAAAACGTGCCAATATTTTACGCTTGCCCAAAGAAGAGCAAGTAGCCTATTTGCGTTTAAAACTAAACCGTCCTTTACGTGTATGCGGTGTGGTTAGTAACGAAGACGAACAAGGCGGCGTTCCCTGCTGGGTAAACAATGCAGACGGAACCTCTTCGTTGCAATTGGTAGAATACCACCAAGTGGTATCTCACCCCGATAAATTAAAAATATTTGAATCCAGTACACACTTTAATCCTGTCGATATTGTGTGCTACGTAAACGATTATAAAGGGAAACGTTTTGACTTTACTCAATTTGCCGACACAGATGCCTATATGGTGTTGTGCAAAGAAATAGACGGCAAAAAAGTAAAAGTACTAGAACAACCAGGCTTGTGGAACGGTGCTATGGCCAATTGGAACACCATTTTGGTAGAAGTACCCGTAAAAACCTTTAATCCCGTTAAAACCATCAACGATTTATTACGTCACGAACATCAAAATACCTAATTATGGACTTGAAACTTATCCAAAACGACAGTTGGTTAGAACCTTATCGTCATGCTATTGAAGGACGATACAACTACGCTGTTCAACGCGAAAAAGAATTAACCGGTGGCAAACAAAAACTATCCGATTTTGCATCGGGGTATTTGTATTTTGGTTTGCACAAAACCAACGATGGTTGGATATTCCGCGAATGGGCGCCCAATGCAACCGAAATTTTCATGGTGGGCGACTTTAATAACTGGCAACGCGAAGATAAATACCGTTTAAAACGCAAAGACAATGGTGTGTTTGAAGGTATTTTTCCAGAAGATGCGTTAAAACACGGTCAGTTGTATAAATTGGTAGTATGTTGGAGTGGTAGCTGCGGCGAACGTATTCCAGCATGGTGTCGTAGGGTAGTTCAAGACGATAATACAAAAATATTCAGCGCACAAGTATGGAATCCAGAAAAACCATACGTGTTTGTGAATAAAAAATTCAAACCCAATACCGATCCGTTGCTTATTTACGAATGCCACATCGGTATGGCTACCAACCAAGAAAAAGTAGGTACCTACGCCGAATTTACCCGCGATGTATTGCCACGCGTTAAAAAGGCCGGTTACAACTGCATTCAAATCATGGCCATCCAAGAACACCCTTATTACGGTTCGTTTGGTTACCATGTATCTAGCTTCTTTGCCGCTTCGTCGCGTTTTGGTACCCCCGAAGAGCTAAAAGAGCTTATCGATACCGCACACGGCATGGGCATTGCTGTTATTATGGACATTGTTCACTCGCATGCGGTTAAAAACGAGGTAGAAGGTTTGGGACGTTTTGATGGTACTCCTTATCAATATTTCCACGATGGTGGCAGACGCGAACACCCAGCATGGGACTCGCTTTGCTTTGACTATGGCAAAAACGAAGTATTGCACTTCTTGCTATCGAATTGTAAATATTGGTTAGACGAATTCCAATTTGACGGTTTCCGTTTTGATGGCGTTACCTCTATGTTGTACCGCAGCCACGGTTTGGGCGAAGCCTTCAGTGGATATGCAGATTACTACAACTTGAACCAAGACGGCGATGCTATTTGCTACCTAACCTTGGCCAACAAATTGATTCAACAAGTAAAAGCCGGTGCTATTACCATTGCCGAAGAAATGAGCGGTATGGCTGGTTTGGCTAGCAAATTTGAAGACGGTGGTATGGGATTTGACTACCGCATGGCCATGGGTATTCCTGATTTGTGGATTAAATACATCAAAGAATACACCGACGAAAACTGGAAACCCGGTCACTTGTTCTGGGAATTGACCAACCGTCGTCGCGATGAAAAAACCATTAGCTATGCCGAAAGCCACGACCAAGCCTTGGTAGGCGATAAAACCATTATTTTCCGCCTTATCGATGCCGATATGTACTGGCACATGCAAAAAGGCGATGCTACTTACATGGTAGACCGTGGTATTGCATTGCACAAAATGATTCGTTTGCTAACCGCAAGTACCATTAACGGTGGTTACCTAAACTTTATGGGCAACGAATTTGGTCACCCAGAATGGATTGACTTCCCACGCGAAGGAAACGGCTGGTCGCACAAATACGCCCGTCGTCAATGGGAATTGGTAGACAATCCTAACTACCTATACCAAGGATTGGGCAGCTTTGACGAACAAATGATTAAATTGTTGGCTTCAGAAAAGAAATACCAAGAAATTCCATTGTACAAATACTGGGATAACTCTGGCGACCAAGTGTTGGCTTACGGACGCGACGATTTATTGTTCGTATTCAACTTCCACCCTTACAACTCGTTTACCGACTACGGTATGTTGGTAAAACCAGGCGAATACGAAATGATTCTTAATACCGACTCGCCTCAATTTGGTGGCTTTGGCTTGTGCGACGAAGTGATTCACCACTTTACCATGCCATCGGCCGACGATCCAGATAAAGGCTGGTTGAAATTGTACATTCCATCGCGTACCGCCTTTGTATTGCGTCGCATCGAAAACAAAAAGAAGAAAAAATAAGCATGTTTTCTGCAAACCATAAGCAATTGGCCATCTTGATTGACCCGCATAAAGCGAGCAATCAGATGGCTAATTTGTTGCCTTTGTTAAAAAGGCAACCGCCCCACTATATACTAGTGGGCGGCAGTATGGTTACCGACACTACTACATCGGTTATCGAAACCATAAAAGAACAGGTTTCGGTACCCGTTTTGTTATTTCCGGGTAGTGCAGCTCAGTTTTCGCCTGCTGCCGATGCCCTTATGTACCTTTCCCTTATTTCGGGGCGTAATCCCGATTACCTCATTGGTCAGCACGTACAATCGTCGTTGCAAGTGTACAAACACAACATGCCCGTTATTCCAGTGGGATATATGTTGGTAGAAAGCGGCTCGCTTACCAGTGTGCAATACATTAGCAATACCCAGCCCGTTCCCCGTACCAAAAACGACATTGCTGTGGCAACCGCTTTGGCAGGTCAATATTTGGGTCAAAAGGCCATTTACCTAGAAGGGGGTAGTGGAGCACAACTTCCCGTTCCACTTAGCATGATTACAGCCGTAAAAGCACACCTATCCATTCCGCTTATAGTAGGTGGCGGTATTAAAACACCCGATGCCATGGCCGATGCCTTTAACGCAGGTGCCGACGTGGTGGTGATAGGAAATGTGTTAGAAGAAAATCCTGCGCTTTATACGCAATTATTTGAGCGATTGGCTCTCTTGTAACTTCTTGTACACACCGTTTTCAATTTGAAGCAGTTCGGTGTGTGTGCCTCTTTCAACAATTTCTCCGTTGTCCACTACGCAAATTTCGTCGGCGTTTTTAACGGTCGACAAACGGTGTGCAATTACAATGGTGGTACGGTTCTTCATTAAGTTTTCTAGGGCTTCTTGTACCAATTTTTCCGATTCGGTATCCAAGGCAGAAGTAGCCTCGTCCAAAATCAAAATAGGAGGATTCTTTAAAATAGCACGCGCAATGCTAATGCGTTGACGCTGACCGCCCGATAGTTTACAACCACGGTCGCCAATGTTGCTGTCGTAGCCATGTTCGGTAGCCGATATAAAGTCGTGCG
>JAZRBL010000045.1:0-2656 GCA_045635045.1 Candidatus Enterocola sp.
CGACATGGCTACGATCCGACTTACCATTAAAGTAGACCCAGCCGCTCAAAACGACTTGTATTTGTACGATACTTGGAACAACCCAGGCGCCATCGAAAACGTGTTCATGACCTCGCCTTTCCAAGACGTACTTTTCAAAGACAACTACATGCCCGTTAAGGCATCGGCTAAAAAGAAATACACTCACATTTTCCGCGTAAAAGCTCCTTTGCTTAAAAAAGGCGAAGGCTTGTGCCTAGTGGGTAACGTAAAAGCCTTGGGTGCATGGGACGGCGCTAAATGCTTGCCATTGAGCAACGAAAACAGCCCATGGTGGAGCGTAAAAGTAGACCTTTCTAAAATTAAAGAAGAAGGTGTTAGCTACAAATACGCCATTTACGATTTAGAAGACAAATCGTTCCGTTACTTTGAAAATGGCCCAGACCGTTATGCCCCTGTAACCGGCGATGGCAAATCGCTTACCATGGTAACCGATTGCTTTGCCAACTTCTACAACCAAACCTTCCACGGTGCAGGTGTAGGTATTCCTGTGTTTAGTATTCGTACCAAAAATAGCTTTGGTGTAGGCGACTTTGGCGACATCAAACTATTGGTAGACTGGGCAGCCAAAGTAGGCTTAAAATTGATTCAATTGTTGCCACTAAACGACAGCAACGGTACCCATACCAATGCCGACGTGTTGCCTTACGCAGCCATTACCGCCTTTGGTTTGAACCCCTTGTTCTTGAACTTGTTAAAAATGGGCAAACTAAACGACGAAAACCCCTTGATGCAAGAATACTATAGCAAACAACAAGCCCTAAATGCATCGCCATTGATGGAATTTATGGACGTTATTGGCTATAAATACGCTTACGCTAACGCACTTTACTACCAAGAAAAAGAACAATTCTTGGCCAACGAAGACTTTAAAAAATACTTTGAAGAAAACAAATACTGGTTGGTGGCTTATTCGGCCTTCTGCGCTATGCGCGACGAGTTTGGTACCTCCGACTACACCCAATGGGGCGAATACGCCGTGTACAGCGAAGAAAAAGTACAACAATACGTCGATTCGCACTTTGACCAAGTGGCCGTTAACTACTTTATGCAATACCACTTGCACGTACAGTTGCTAGAAGCTACCAACTATGCACACGAGCACGGCATCATTGTAAAAGGCGATATTCCAATTGGTGTAAACCGCAATGGGGTAGACACTTGGGTAAACCCAGAACTATTTAATATGGACATGCAAGCGGGCGCTCCACCCGACATGTTTGCCATCAAAGGCCAAAACTGGGAGCTTCCTACCTACAACTGGGAAAAAATGGAAGAAACCGGCTTTGCATGGTGGCGTCAACGTTTTGCTCAAATGAGTAACTACTTTGATACCTTCCGAGTAGACCACATTTTGGGCTTCTTCCGTATTTGGCAAATCCCATACGAACAAGAAGAAGGTATTATGGGTTACCTAAATCCTTCTATTCCTGTACACATCAACGAATTTGCCGAAAAAGGCATCCGTTTTGATTACAACCGTTTCTGCATGCCATTTATTACCGATGCAGTTATGTGGGAAATCTTTGGCGACGATGCTCCATGGGTAAAAGCCAACTGCATCGACATTTTTGATGGTTGGATTTTGCGCTTAAAACCCATTTGCGACAGCCAAAAGAAAGTGGAAGCCATGTTCCAAAAAGGCATGATTTCAGAAAAAATCAAATGGGGTTTGTTCGACCTTATTTCTAACGTATTGTTCTTTGAAGTAAAAGGTTCTAACGGCACCCAATTCTATCCACGTTACGGCATGCAAGTGCTTACTACTTTCCGTTACTTGGATAGTCACGTACAACGCAAAATAGAAGAGCTATACGTAGATTATTTCTACCGTCGTCAAGATGGTCACTGGAAATACTCGGCACTTCGCAAATTGCCTGCCCTAAAACGCAGCACCAACATGATGATTTGCGGCGAAGACCTTGGTATGATGGCCGATTGCGTAACCTCTGTAATGAACGAATTGGGTATCTTAAGCCTTGAAATTCAACGTGCTCCTAAAATTGATACCATCGAGTTCTTCCACCCAGCCGACGCTAAATACCTATCGGTTGTAACCCCTTCTACCCACGACATGAGTACCATTCGTGGATGGTGGGAAGAAAAACCCGACGTAACCCAACGTTTCTACAACCAACAGCTAGGTCACTGGGGACAAGCTCCTTACTTTGCCGAATGGTGGGTATGCCGCGATATTTTGGTACAACACCTGTATTCGCCAGCCATGTGGGCCATCTTCCAAATTCAAGACTTGTTTAGTATCTCTGACGCTACACGCCGCGAAAACCCCAACGACGAACGTATCAACGTTCCATCTAACACCAAAAACTCTTGGCGCTATCGCATGCACATGACCATGGAGGATTTGATTAATAACGAGGCGTTTAATAATGAGTTGAAGAATTACATTAAACAAGCAGGACGTTAAAAAAAAGAGGCGCAAGTGATCTGACCCCCAAAAGTTGGACGGATTAATAAAAAAATTATTGGTAAAGAGTTCGGTATTGCACCGGACTCTTTCCTTTTAATCTTAGTTTGATTCTGTCATTGTTATAATAGTGGATATACTTCTTAAGTTCCTGTTTGAAGTGATCCATATCCTTAAACTCTTGCAAAT
>JAZRBL010000046.1:0-2786 GCA_045635045.1 Candidatus Enterocola sp.
CACAACGTAGCACAACAAATTTACGTAAGTTCGGAGGCATGGGAAGTGGTAAAAAATGCCAAAGAAAGCATTGTACAACTTATTAATGCTTGTGCTGCACAAGTAGACCCACAAGGTCCTTCGGTTAATTTGGCAAAGGCCATTTTATCTACCTACGAAAATTCGCCAGCAGCACCTACCATGGTGGCGATTTCTTTCTTAAAAACAGAATTGAAAACCTATTTTTCGGCGTAATGAATCTTTTAGAACTCATAACAAAACGCTATTCGGAACGTCGTTATAGTGCTCAGCCTGTAAGCGATATCGATGTGGACTACATCTTAAAATGTGCCAACATGGCTCCATCGGCCGTTAATAAACAACCATGGCATATCTACGTAATTAGAGGCGAAAAATTGGTACAATTTGGCGATGTATATCGTCGAGAAACCTTTAAAGAAGCCCCCTTGTGCATGGTGGTAACCGGCAATCACAACGAATCGTGGCACAGAAGCGATGGTAAAGACCATTGCGATATAGACATTTCGATTGTATCCGACCATATTATTATGGCAGCTACCGAACTAGGTATTAATACTTGTTGGGTATGCAACTTTGATATCGAAAAATGCAAGTCTTTCTTGCAATTGCCCGAAAATGAAGAACCCATGGTGCTTATACCCATGGGATATGCTTTGCCAGGAACAGCACCCAATCCTAAAAAACGTAAGGCGTTGAACGAAATTGTAACTTACATACAGTGAAAAAGTTAGTTGGTATATTGGCGGTTTCTGTGTTGTTTGTGCTAATGGCGTGCAACAACAATTGTTATGTTCCCACCCGTGCTTTGTTGGGCGTGGCTTTTGTCGATTCTGCCAAATTAGCGCCCATTACCATGCAACAAGTTACCATAAAAGGCGATGGCAACGATTCAATTTTATACAATGCATCGTCCGAGCAAACGGTCTTCTTGCCTTTGCACGATAGCCAGTCGGTAACCCGATTTGAAGTTTCGTTTTTGCGTCACAAAACAGACTCGGTTGTTACTCCTTATGTGTTAGAGGTACATCATCTTCCTTTTCCTCAATTGATTAGTCCCGAATGCGGAT
This sequence comes from Candidatus Enterocola sp., assembly GCA_045635045.1. Classification (GTDB taxonomy): domain Bacteria; phylum Bacteroidota; class Bacteroidia; order Bacteroidales; family Paludibacteraceae; genus Enterocola. The sequence goes on from JAZRBL010000046.1 coordinate 1,089, forward strand.
GCGTGATGTTTCATAGCATCGAAAGCGCTCAACTGTATAATGCTACCGATACATTGGATGTAGAGGTATATAGTACAAATGTTATAAATGTAGAAAGCGATGTCCATCTCAAAGTTTATTTATAGTTTGGTGTGGCTGCTTTTGATGCCATTTGCTGTATTATGCGCACAAGAATCGAGTCATGTAGCCCTGGATTCTACCATGGTAATTAGTGCCGAACCGCAACCCAAGACTCCAGTGGTAAAACAAAAGGCTCCAGTATATCAGGCTACGTATTTATCATTGGATATTTTTGATCCCATAGCAACGGCTTTTACAGGCCGTTTTGAGGCTTCTGTTGCTGCCGATGTAAGCTTGTGGCATCGTTTGTTCCCAACCATTGAGCTGGGTGTGATGGCATGCAATGAACAACAAGATTTGTACAAATATAACACAGCAGGTGGATTTGTAAAGGTAGGGGCTAACTACAATTTCTTAAACTACAAACCCAACAGAAAGCGCGACCATGCCGTGTTTGCAGGGGTTCGATACGGTTATAGTTTTACGGCTTATCAGCTAACCGATGCAGGGCTTTCTAACAATTATTGGCAAGAAACGGGTACTTATGCAACCGATAAACAAGTGGCGCATTTTGGTTGGTTGGAATTCCAATTAGGGGTGCGGGTGCAGGTGTACAAACAGTTCTTTATGGGATTGGCTTTAGAGGTGAAAACCTTTGGTCATTATTACCAAAATGAGGCCAGTTATCCTACCTATATTGCAGGGTTTGGAAGCGATGCCAAAGCAACCAATTTTGGACTTTTGTACCATTTAACTTACCAATTTCCTACAAAAAAGTAATAAAAGTGTCCAATAAGGCATTTTGTTGATAACTCTTTGTGACTTCAAAGGGTTATTTTTTTGTTTAAATACGTGAAAAATAGTAACTTTGCACCATATAAAATTCATAAAATTTACTTCTTACATGATGAACGAAATATCCCTTTTGAATCGTGCGGCCGATAACATCCGTATCTTGGCTGCTTCTATGGTAGAAAAAGCTAAATCGGGTCACCCCGGAGGTGCCATGGGAGGTGCAGACTTTATCAACGTGTTGTTTTCGGAATTTCTTGTTTTTGACCCCGATAATGCTACATGGGAGAACCGCGACCGTTTCTTCTTAGATCCCGGTCACATGTCGCCTATGTTGTATGCGCAATTGGCCATGATTGGCAAATTGAACATGGACGATTTGAAAGCGTTCCGCCAATGGGGCAGCCGTACTCCTGGTCACCCAGAAGTGAATTTTGAATTGGGTATTGAAAATACATCAGGTCCTTTGGGTCAAGGTCATACCATGGCTGTAGGTGCTGCTATTGCAGAACGTTTTATGGCCGCTCGTTTTGGCGAATGGACCAAACATAAAATCTACACCTTTATTTCGGACGGTGGTATTCAAGAAGAAATTTCGCAAGGTGCTGGACGTATTGCCGGTACATTGGGATTGAGTAACTTGATTATGTTCTTCGACTCGAACGAGGTGCAACTTTCTACTTTCGTAAACCAAGTATCGACCGAAGATACTGCCATGAAATACGAAGCATGGGGTTGGAAAGTTATTACCATTAACGGTAACGATGCTGCTCAAATTCGTCAAGCGTTGAAAGATGCCAATGCCGAAACCGAGCGTCCTACCTTAATTATTGGTAAAACCTTGAT
>JAZRBL010000047.1:0-2328 GCA_045635045.1 Candidatus Enterocola sp.
AATATCGGGCGATTGCTCGTGAATAGCCGATAACACACCACACGATTTATACTCAAACATGTACTCGCTTTTGGTGTAACCAATGCCTTTAATTACCTTACGCGCTACCGATTGTACATCGACGTATGCCGACGATTTTACCTCGCCTGCCAACACTACTTGGCCGGTGGTTACCAAGGTTTCGCAAGCTACTTTAGAGGTTGGATCTTGAGCAAGAAAGTTGTCTAATAAAGCATCCGAAATTTGATCGGCTACTTTGTCGGGGTGTCCTGCAGACACCGATTCGGAAGAAAATAAATATCCCATACTTGAAACTAATTAATTGGTTAACGTATTGGGATAAATGAGTTGCCGTGAAAGAAAGGCTTTGGAAGAATGTCTTTTAGCATTTTTTTCTGTGGTTGCAAGCAATCAAATTTATCCACTGATTTTTCTGACGGCAAAGTTACATAAAATAAATGAGAACGGAGAAAGTAAAAAGGAGAATTTATTTTTTACCTTTGCAAGCAATCCCAAAAAACAAAACACCTTACTATGAAAACCATTCAAGTTTCCGATAAAAAGTTTCAACTGTACCTCAGCGCAGAGCAAATTGCCACGCGCATTAACGAAATGGCAAACACGCTTCGTCAGGAGCTAAAACAGGTAGAAAATCCACTGTTTGTGGGTATGCTATCGGGCAGTTTTGTGTTTGTAGCAGACTTTATGCGCGCATACGGAAAACCTACCGAAATTCAGTTTGTAAAATGCTCTTCGTACCAAGGGACCCAAAGCAGCGGCACCCTTAAAGAAGAATTAGGGCTAGGCGATATTGACGTAAAAGGACGTACCATTATTGTACTAGAAGACATTATTGAAACGGGGCTTACCATGCAATCTTTTGTAAAAAAGTTAAAAGAAAAAGAGCCCAACAACATACTGGTTGTTGCACTCTTTTATAAACCACAATTAAACAAAAGCAATGTAGAGCCTCAGCACGTTGGGTTCTCTATTCCCGACGATTTTATTGTAGGCTTTGGACTTGACTACAACCAACAAGGCAGAAATTTGCCCGACGTGTATTCGGTGATATCGACAAGCTCAGGGACAGAAGACTAATACAACTTACCGATTACCCACATTTTAAACGATGCCGGTGCGCAATCAATAATAAACGATAGCACCTTGTAGCCAAAACCAGGGATGGTGCGCATAGGCATGTTTTTCTTTTTAAGCAGACGCAATAAGCTATGGGCAATTACATCGGGACTCATGCCGTTTTGCTCGTCTCTTTCCATGGTTTGCACGGCCTTTAACATGGCTTTGGTATACACCGATTGCTCGTTTTTAGAGGCTTGGGTATATTTTCTGGCATTGGTAAAATTGGTTTTTACATCGCCCGGAAGCACACAAGCACATTGTATACCAAAAGGTTTTAATTCCAAGCTCAACGCCTCGGTAAAAGCTAAGATACCTGCCTTAACAGACGAGTAAAAAGTTTGAAAAGGGATAGGCGCTACCGCGGCCATAGAAGAAACGGTAATGATTTTACCCCATCCTTGCTTACGCAATTGAGGCAAGCACGCTTGCACAGTATTTACTACGCCGTAATAGTTGGTAGCTAGTTGGTATTCTAATTCGGAAAGTGAGGTATCTTCTACTGCTCCTGCAATACCGTTACCTGCATTACAAATTACCCCATAAATACCACCCTGCTCTGCTACAATTTGAGCTACGGCTTTTTGCAAGGTATCGGGCTTGGTTACATCGGCACAAATAGACACTATTTTTCCGCCCGAACGGGCATCTTCTTGGTTTTCGCATCCGCTACGTGATAGCGCATACACTGTATATCCGTTTTTCATCAAACACAATGCAGTAGCCTTGCCAATGCCAGCACTACCGCCGGTTAGTAAAATTGCTTTGTTCATACAACCATTATTAGATGTGTACAAAGATAATGAAAGACGAGGGAATAATAAACAAGGTTCGGAATAAATCAGGTTATTGATTTTATTCCGAACCATATTAACAAACAAAATTATTCAATTATTTTCTTTTGTTTGTTTTAGTATCCCCTTTGAAGATGCCTTCTGCAGGATTGACTTCTTTATTCTTATCGCATTTTTTATTTTTAAAGGTCAAATGATCTACAGATAATTGTTCTGGATCTAATTTTAAAACAGGGCAAAACTCTTCTTTATTGGTAGTGGTGATAAGCACATACGATTTCTCTTCTCCGCCAACTGTTTCTTTAATAATATAAGGGGTATCTGATTTTAATGCCTCTGCAGTGAACTGAGTCATTTCTTTAGGCACTGGTCTAAGTCGGATCGTAGCCATGTCGTT
>JAZRBL010000048.1:0-2007 GCA_045635045.1 Candidatus Enterocola sp.
GTGGCATTTTCTACGCCAAAAGCAATGTTGTTAAAGAAGCTGTCGTTAAACAAAATGGCTTCTTGGTTTACGTTGCCCATTAGGCTACGCAAGTCGTGCAAGGTAATGTCTTTGATGTTAATGCCGTCAATGCAAATTTCACCCTCGTTTACGTCCCAAAAGCGGGGTAGAAGGTCTACCAAGGTAGATTTGCCCGAACCCGATTGTCCTACCAAAGCAATGGTTTTACCACGCTCTATGCGCAAATCGATGTTCTTTAGCACCCACGTATTGCTGTATTTAAAGCTAACTTTCTTGTACTCAATAGCCTGGTTAAATTCTTGTAGCTTTTTAGGGGTTTCAGGATCTTGAATAGGGTTGTGCGCCGATAAAATTTTATCGATACGCTCTAGCGATGCCAATCCTTTGCGAATGTTGTAACCCGCTTTGGATAATTCCTTTACCGGATTGATGATGCTGTAAAAAATAAGGATGTAGTAGATAAATACCGATGCATCAAACGCTCCATTAGAATGTAAAATAAGGTAACCACCGTAACAAATTACCGAAGCAATGATGCTGGTGCCAATAAATTCGCTCATGGGGTGAGCCAAGTATTGACGGCTAATTACCTTTAAAACGGCATTTCGAATGCGGTTGGTTTGGTTAAAAAAGCGGTTTTCTATTTTACCTTCGGCGTTAAACGCTTTGATAATGCGCATGCCTCCCAACGATTCTTCCAGTTGCGAAGTCAGTGCACCTTGCTCAATGCCCACATCGAGCGATTCTTTTTTAAGGTTTTTACCCACAGCGCCCATAATGTACCCGGCAAAAGGCAACATTACTAGCACAAACAGGGTGAGTTCCCAGCTTACCAACGCTAGTACAATAAAATAGATAGAAATGATAAGCGGATTTTTTACCAACATCTCTAGCGAACCCATAATAGAGGCGTCAATATCCATTACGTCGTTGCTCATGCGCGACATAATATCGCCTTTTCTTTCTTCAGAAAAGAACCCAATGGGAAGGTGTAAAATATTGCTAGTTAGTTGGTTACGAACATCGCGCAAAACGCCTGTCTGAAAGTAAGCAATGCAAAGCGAACTAAAGTAGTAGGTAATTACCTTTAAAAAGGTAAATAAAATAAGGGCAAGCGAAAGCACAATCAGTGCCTTCACTTGTCCATAATTAACTATAAACTCGGTAACGTAATAGTACAAGTTGTTTTTAAGTGCTCCAAACAATTCAGAGGCAGGAACATCTAGCGATACCAACTGGTAAACATCGTTACGGGTTTTAAATAGAATCTCTAAAATAGGAACAAACAGTGCAAACGAGAATAAACTGAGTACGGTCGATAATCCACCAAAAAAGAATACACCAATGGCTTCTTTTTTGTAGTTAGGTAAAAATCGTTTTAGTACGCCCCAAAATTTATTCATGTTGCTGTAAGTTGTTCGTTATTAATTAGATACCTGTGTACGAATAAGGCGTAATAGCACGCAATTCGGCTTTGACGCTTTCCGAAACGTTCAACCCTTCAATAAATTGAGCAATGGATTGTTCGTTTACTACGTCGTTGGTACGAGTAAGCTCTTTTAGGGTTTCGTAGGGTTTTGGATAGTTTTCGCGACGCAAAATGGTTTGAATAGCTTCGGCGCAAACATTCCAGCAGCCTTCCAAATCGGCCTTGATGGCTTTTTCGTTCAACAACAATTTGCCCAAACCTTTCATGGTGCTAGCAATGGCTAGTAGCGAGTGCGCCAAAGGTACACCAATGTTTCTAATAACGGTAGAGTCGGTAAGGTCGCGTTGTAGGCGCGAAACAGGCAATTTGTGTGCCAAGTGTTCCAAAATAGCGGTAGAAATACCCAAGTTACCTTCCGAGTTTTCAAAATCGATAGGATTAACCTTATGAGGCATTGCACTTGAACCAACCTCGCCGGCCTTAATCTTTTGCTTGAAGAACTCGTTAGAGATATACTGCCAGAAATCTTTGTCCATATCCATAATGATGATATTCAC
>JAZRBL010000049.1:0-4454 GCA_045635045.1 Candidatus Enterocola sp.
GATTTACCCTTGTTAGCGGCCGATAGTTGAGCTGCATAGATGCGCGCAATGTCTGCCAAATCGTCGTCCCATAATAGTTTAGAGGCAGGTCGCATGGTTTCGGTACCACATTGACAACCCTCGTCGCGCAGTTCGTTCAGTGTTTTAACGGCCTTTTCATGGTCAAATTGTGCCCATGTGCTGATAGAACAAAGCAATAACAAAAGTAATGTATAAGTGCGTGTCATGTAAATGCTTATTGAGAGTAGCAAAGATACATATTTTTTTTTATTTATGATAGGTGATGCATAAAAAGAGGGCGACAAAAATAAGTCGCCCTCAAAAAATATGCCAATGATATATTTATTTTTGGTTACCAGCTATAGCTTAAACCTTGGGTAAAGCAATAAGTAAGGTTGTAAGCATAGGTAGGAACTTGGCCACCATCCCATAAAAACTCAAAACGTGTTACAGACGATAGCTTGTTCCAGATGCGTACATTCAAGCTCAATTTGGCAGTAATCAGCGGAAGTGCTTTAGGGTTCATGCAGCCTTCAAAGTCGTATGTTTTGTGTCTTTCTGCTTCGGCTGCGGCATCGCCATTCAAGGCCTTTGCTCGCAATAGCACTTCTTCTGGAATCAATTTCTTGTCCATGCGGTATTGGTCAATTTTGCCTAGCAGTGCATCCATTTCGGGGTCTGCTTTAAATTGTGGCCATAGGGGTTGGGCTATCATGGCATGTGCATTGACTGCAATGCGGTCCCATTCGCCTCCAAAATGTACCGATACCACAGCGCGGGTATCCCATTGCATTCTGTATCCAGCTGGGTCGGTACCAACGTACTTGCGTACCTTTTGAACATCTTCTTCGTTGCCCAAGATGGTATAAAGGTGGTTGTTGTACAAATCTAGGTTGGTGGGTTGTTTAATAACGCGCCAATATTGCATACCGGCCATTAAACCTACGCTGGGCTCAATAAACATATTGGGATGCTCGCGCAAGGGTTGCCAAGTAGTGGTAACGCCCAACATAGCACGGTCGTGCAAGTCGCGGCAGTAGTCGTATTGATAGGTGGCAAAAACCGAAAAGAATTGTTTGGTCTTTTCGCGTTTGTTCTTGTCAATGTTAAATTGGAAAAAGTCGCCGCCAATGTAGAAAAAGCCTTTGTTACCGTTGTCGTAGATATTGGTGGTATTGTAGGCTACGTTACCTGCAAAACGCAATTTGTGCTTGTTGAAAGCATAAATTAACTCCAAATTAGCGTCTAACTCTACCTTAAAGTTGTCGGTTTGCTCTATTTTTAATAGCGCTTCGGCAGTACCATGTAGTTTGTTTACTTTTACCGAGTCCAATAGGGTTTTGGTAGCCAAGTAACTTTGGGCAGTAGCGGTGCTACTTATCAGTAGCAAGAGTCCAACCAATGTGGATACGACTTTTTTCTTCACGATGCTTAAAATTTGATAAAAAAATTGTATATTTGCAAAATAGACACATTGTAATGCAGTCATTTTTTGCACGACGAAAGTACTAAAAAATGCTCTGTTACAGCAAAATGTGTTCTTTTTTTTGGTTTTTTTGACTAAAAAAAAGAATTTGTAAGACTAACCGAAACCTAACTGTAATATGAAAAAATCACTACTTCTTTCTCTTTTCTTGTGCTGCTTTGCGTTTGGAACGTTTGCACCAGCAAAAGCGGCCGATCCAGAAAAACGAATCATTCTTCAAGCCTTTTGGTGGGACTATTGGAATAGCAATTTCCCCGATTCTTACGCTAACTATTTAACCGAATTAGCGCCTCGTTTGCGCGATGCCGGTATCAATGCCGTTTGGGTGCCACCTTTTGTGAAAAATACAGGTACTAACTCGGTAGGTTATTCTCCTTTCGATTTTTACGATTTGGGCGATAAATACCAAAAGGGTAGTGTTACCACCCGTTTTGGTACCAAAGACGATGTACTTCGTATGATTGCCGTTATGCACGCCAATGGTATTGAGGTAATTGCCGATGCCGTACTTAACCACGTGGTAGGTGCTGGTGGCGAAGATGGTGGTGCTGGAGGCGAAGATCCAAACGCATGGGACGATAAATGGAAAAACTTCCGTTACGTTTGTTACGAAACCCCTTATAAAGACGGTAAGCAAGCCGATTATTGGAACCGCAAGGGACGTTGGCCCAAAAACTGGCAAAACTTCCATGCCAACAAGGCTCACCAACAAAACAGCGACGACTGGACTGCTGGTCACTGGGGTCCTGACGTATGTTATTACGAAGGTGCTTACGGTCAAAGTTCTAATGTAAACGGTTACAACCCTGTGCAAAGTGCCAACTACATGCGCAACGAAGCCCGCAATTGGATCATGTGGTTTAAGAAACAAACGGCCGTAGACGGTTTCCGTTGGGATGCAGTTAAACACTTTCCAGATTGGGCGCAACAAGACTTTTTGTACAATGTAAAATATGGTATGTCAGACTGGTGTAATGGAGGACAAGCCATGTTTAGTGTAGGAGAGTACATTGGTAGTAAAAATGAAATTGACAACTATTGCATGGGTGTTCAATATGCTAATGGTTGGGGCGAATTTGGCATGGGTGGATACGATGTTCCTCTTCGTGGTGCCATTAAAAATGGCGTTATAGACGGTGGTGGATATGGTAATTTAGGAGCCGTTGTAGGCGAACAACTTAGTATGCGTTACAACGATTATGGCGATGGTCAACGCGTGCATCGCTCGCTGAACTATATTAATAGCCATGATACTTTCCGTCCTATAGTTGACGATAAAGGCAACTACAAAGATTGGGATGGATACAACGAATTAGGCGGTCATGCCGACCCCTTTAACCAACGTATGGGTATGGCGTACGCTACCATTATGGCCATGGATGGTAATGTTAGTGTCTTTATGGAAGACTTGTTCAACTTGAGTAATAGCAATCGTTACACCCACATGCCCGCCGACGAAAAATCGCTGCCCATGCGCGATTACCTTAAAAATTTGATCTGGTGTCACCAAAACTTGGCGTTTAAATATGGCGATTATAAGGTACGTTGGCAGGACGAAGATTTATTGGTAATTGAACGCTCGGGTAAAGCCATTATTGCCATTACCGACGACGGTGCCAATGCCAAAGATGTGTGGATTGATACCGATTTTAGAAACGTTCAGTTAAAGGACTACTCGGGTGGTACATCGGGCGAACGTACCGCATGGGGCGATGGTCGTTTTAATGTACGTGTAACACCAGCCGATGGCAAGGGTGGCTTGGGATATGCCGTTTGGGCCCCTATTTACGAATCCAACTATAAACCCTATCGCAACAAAGTAACTCAACAAGAATGGGAAATGGCCGACGACTTGGGCGATAGCCACTGTAACTCGTTGGGCCAAGGGGGGGCATTGCCAGCCAAATCGTGCGAGCAACGTTTGGTGGGTAAAATTTACGTAGAAAGTGGCAAAAAAATCAGCTACAACGTTTATCAAGAAAAAACAGGCAACGATGTTACCTTTGCACTGTACGATTTGGACGGCAATCAACTTCATAAGAAAAACAGTACCAAAACCGTTACAGGTAGCTATACGCCTACCAAAACAGGTTGGGTAGCCATGAAAGTATGGAATACCGTAAATACCAATGCTGGTCAAAAATGCTGGGTCAACGTGTCGTATCAAGCCCCTGCTAAAGTAACAGGAACCATGAGCGACCGAGCCGATACGCGTGCTAGTATCTGGACGGGTAATGCAGGAACCACTACTTGGACCGATTGCGGTAACTGGGAACAAGGCAAAGTGCCTACCTCGTCTTCGATTGTTGTTATTCCCGATAATGGCGATGTTAAACCCGTGGTTAGCGGCAATGTAACCATTGCTAAATTGATTGTAGAAAACGGTAAAGGCAGTCAAAGTGCCCCCGATATTACGGTAGCCGGTAAGTTGACCGTTGGTCAATCGGTGTGCAAAGATGGGGTTGCTTTTGTTTGTGGAAAAGGAACGGTTAATCTAGGTTCTACCACTGGTAGCTTTGAAAATTGCAAGACAACCGATGTAGAAGCAGAAGGTTACACCGATTTGTCTATCTTCCCCAATCCTACCACATCGGTATTGTACGTACAATCGGGCGAGTTGCCAACGGGTGATGCCTATATTTACAATACCAGCGGTCGTTTGTGCAAAACCGTAACCCTAACAGGTCAAGAAATCAGCGAAATATCGGTAGAAGAATTGCCTGCAGGCGTTTATGTGCTACGCTTAGGTAACCAAGCCCTTCGCTTCATCAAACAATAAAAAAAAGAGCCATATTGATCTGACCCCCAAAAGTTGGACGGATTAATAAAAAAAATTATTGGTAAAGAGTTCGGTATTGCACCGGACTCTTTCCTTTTAATCTTAGTTTGATTCTGTCATTGTTATAATAGTGGATATACTTCTTAAGTTCCTGTTTGAAGTGATCCATATCCTTAAACTCTTGCAAAT
>JAZRBL010000050.1:0-2431 GCA_045635045.1 Candidatus Enterocola sp.
GGTGGTCTACAAAATGTCGTTAGACGATTTTGAAAAAATGTATCACAACCGAGAGGATAACTACGGCAATTCGTTTGCATGGTGGATTACCAAAAAAGACACCACGTTGTTGCAGTTTTTGCGTGTGGCCAAAACCAACGAATATATTCGTTCTAAAGTCAATTCGCGTTGGTATTATCCTGGTATGAATCTTGGTACTAGCATGACCTTGGAGGATATTGTTGATGTATCGCTATCGGTTACCGATGAACGTTTGCGCGATAGATATCTTTTGCAAGCCGTCAGGGCCTTGTTTACTATGTGGAAGTACGAATCTTGCATCGAACTTTGGGAAAAAGAAGCCTCGCTTTTGCCACAAAACAACATCATGCGCCGTTTGATTGAACCATACATTGCAGGGGCTTATTACCATGTAGATCAAAAAGAAAAGGCGTTGGATTATTTTGTAAAATCCAGCGACTTTGAGTCGGTATTTCTTTGTTTTGATCCTAAAGGCGATAGCCTAAACTTGGTGGATAAAATAGACATTGTTTGCCGCTACAATCCCAATGCGCCCATCCTAAAAAACATGTTGCAAGAGTATATTTTAAACTTAAATCCCTATTCGGGTTATTACGCGTTAAAGTACCAAGTGGCAAGCGATGAGTATAATAAATTGCTGGGTTTATCGCAACAAATGACCACCGATAAACGTGTTAAAAACAAGGCATTGTGGCTTTATACGACGGCTTTTATGCAAGAGCTTTTGGGCAATACCCAAGAGGCTTCCAAATGGCTGTCGAAGGCGCAAAAACAACGTTCCAATGCCTTTTTGGCCGAGTCGATGCAAGTGTTTCGCATCTTTTTGGATGCCAAAACCAGCACTTACAACAAGGCTTACGAAAACAAACTATTTAAGCAACTGAAGTGGTTAGAGGGTAAACTCGTGGCCCATCTAGACCAAAACGTGAAAGACCAAGTATCGTCTACCCATAAATTGTTCTTCCATCAAAATTTCTACTATTGGAACGATGCCATGCGCGGCATTATAATTGGCGAAGTGTGTCCTAGGATGATAGAGGCGGGTAAACCTACCTTGGCCTTGCAATTGGCCAATATGGCCGACAACATGCTGTTGGGTAAGGTCAATAAGATAGCTACCGGTTTGGTATCAAAAGAGGGTGTTTTGTACGGCGAAGATTTTTCAGCAAACACCTTGCGTAATTATCGGTATGCAGAAAATTTGTACAATTCGCACGATTACAGCAACAGCTTTTTTGAAATGATTGATAGTTTGGATGCGAATACGGCTGCTACGTATCTAGCACACGTAACCTATCCTGCATCCAAATTTGAACAATATTTAAATGCTCGTGGGTATACCGGAAGCGATTACCTAAACGATATTGTGGGTACCCATTACTTGCGCGAACTCAATTATAGCCAAGCATTGGCATACCTTAGCAGAGTAAGCGATGCGTATCAGCATCACCATAACCTCACCCTAAAATTTGATCCATTCAGCTATCCATCCAAACCCATAGAGCCTACTGCCGTGTTTAAACTTAGTTTTGCACAAGAAATGCTTCGCCTTGAAGGGGTCATTAAGCAAGCTACCAATGGCGATGAAAAAGCGCGTCTGCTTTATAAGTATGCGGTAGGTACCCTTAATTCGTTTAAAAACTGCTGGCCTTTGGTTCATTATTACAAGGGAACAGGCTACGTTAATCAGGTTTGCCGTAAAAGACATTGGTGGGACGATGCCTATACCCAACAAGCTTATGCGCAGTTTGATAAGTTAGTGACGCAAGCGTGTGAGGTGGCGGTTGATAAAAACATTGCTGCCGATATTCAGTACAGTCTATGCAATTTTAAAACCGTTGCGCAACAATATCCTGCTTCTGAAAAAGCGCAACTAATTAAGGGCGAGTGCGATAATTTGAAGGATTACTATCGCTCTTTCCAACCGGTGGGGTATTACTATTAGCATAAAAAAAGGGTTCCCGTTTAGGAACCCTTCTGCGGTGCGGACGGGACTCGAGCTCGCGCTCCGCGCAAGCTTTACCCGCGGGCGTGTTTATTTTTTGGTCGCGGGTTCGAGTCTGTGCTATTTTAAATGTTTGTATATAAAAAAAGAGCCTCACATTAGTGAAGCTCTCTGCGGTGCGGACGGGACTCGAACCCGCGACCTCCGGCGTGACAGGCCGATATTCTAACCGACTGAACTACCGCACCAAGACGTTTGTCTCTTTTGCGATGCAAAGATACATTATTTTTTTTGAATTGTGCAAGGGTTTGGGTAAAAAAATGCACGTTAATAAGTGCTTACTTCTTTGTAAGTTTTTTATCAAATACCGCTTTTACTCTATCAGCCTTTGACAATTTACGGTATTTTAGATGTTCTATTCGGTCTTGAAACTCATTGTATCCTTTTAGTATATCGGGTGTCAGT
>JAZRBL010000051.1:0-7706 GCA_045635045.1 Candidatus Enterocola sp.
GTTTTACCGTTAAGGTGTCGTTATAGCCATGCATGGGCTTTTGGTCAATAAACGAATAGTTGTAACCTACCGTTGTTAAAGGTGATACGCCAAAACTTAAGGCAGCAAATTTAGCCAAGGGAACTTGGATGGCCACGTAATCGACGTTTCCGTTAAACTGGTTAGAAGAAGCAGATGCCGTATAAAAACCATCCACAACGCCAGAAACGCCCAAGTCTAACATAAATGTTAAACTGTCAATGGCGGTATACGATGCAGGGTTCATGGCATTGATGCTTTTGTTAGAGCGCATACCGTACCCTAAACCACCCATCGACTGATTGGCACTAAACGACAGGCTTTGCCATTCGCCATATCCGTAACGCGAATAAGGCGAAATGGTTCCAGCCGCCCAAATGGGGGTAGCTAAAACACAAAACAAGCAAAAAAGACCTATTATTTTGTTGTTTATCGACATCTATTATACATTAAAATGCGGTGCAACCCAAATAGCAAAAGATTCGGGGATACAAAGATGCTACTTTTTACGCGTCTTTCAAAGAAAAATGCGTCTCCGCCCGTTAAAAAAATTAAAAGTTGGGGATATTTTTGTTTTAATTGAGCTATATACCCCTCTATTTCGTAAACTATTCCGTTTACCACCCCCATTTGAATAGCCGTTTGTGTATCGTTACCTAAAATCATTTCTACCTCTTCTGTTGGCAACGATAGTTGGGGCAATTTTTGCGTAAAATGATGCAAGGCATTAAAACGCATGGTGGCACCAGGAGCTATATTTCCGCCCATATATTCGTTGTCGGGCGATACAAAATCGTACGTAATGGCAGTACCCGCATCTATAATAAGCAAAGGCTTACCGGGATGCATTGCATGCGCTCCAACCGCTGCTGCTAGCCTATCGTATCCCAAGGTTTGAGGGGTTTTATAGGCATTTTTAAGGGGCAAGGGTGTGGCAGAATCTAACAACAAAACATCCCCTATTTGTTGGCGCATAAAATGCAGCAAATCCTGGGGTACTTGTACCACAGCACACACAATAGCGGCATCTATGCGGTACGTTTGCAAAAGCGATGCCACGTGCAATTGGGTAGGTTGTTCCCATTTGTCTTGGTAGATCAATTGGCCCGATAGAGCAAAAACAGCTACCTTAGCACAAGTATTTCCGTAATCAATTACGAGGTGCATGTTTTTTTACGATTTCTTCCCACAATATCCAAAGACCAAACATAATGGCGTAGAAAACATATTTAGAGGCTTCGTGCCATGCATCAAAGTCGGCTGGAGTGGTTTTGATATGACAAATAAGAATTGTCAAACGAATTAAATTAATCAGCAAAATAACCACCCCAAATGTGGGTATGGCCCATAGTTTTTGTTTATGCGCATAAGGGTAACACAACAACATCATGGTAAATACAAACAACTGCTTAAGCCCGGTACAACTCCAAACTATGCTTACCACCGATCTGGCAGGCTCTATTAGATAAAAGCGAGGGCCAAATAGCTGATAGCCATCCATTCCTAATACTTGAGACATAAACCCATCTAGCACGGTGCAAATACCACGAACGCAGGTGTCAAAAAATTGCGTGCAATCTATAGCCTGCCAAAGCCATACTTGAGGAGCTCCACCCATTTGCAGACCTTCGGTAAAGCTGTATTTCCAGACATAATGAGTAAGGAGCAGGATGCCCGCAAAATAAAACATTCCCCAATAGGGTTTTAGCTTTTCTAAATAGGTTTTTAAGAAAGAGATATTCATTAAATAACAACTTTAGAGAATGGAACGGAATCGATGCTATCAAACTCAGCATCAAAGTATTTAAATTGCGCCGTAATGGCAATCATTGCCGCATTATCGGTGGTGTAAGAGAACTTAGGAACAAAAATATCCCATCCGTATTTTTGCGCATACACTTGATATGCCTCGCGCAAAGCACTATTGGCCGAAACACCTCCTGCTACCGCTACACGTTTTATGCCATAATGACGCGAAGCTTTAAGCAGTTTATCCATCAACACATCAATAACGGTTTTTTGAATAGAAGCCGCCAAATCGGCTTTTCTTTCTTCGATAAAGTTAGGATTTTTGGCCAATTCATCGCGAATAAAATACATAAACGATGTTTTAAGGCCACTAAAACTATAATCAAATCCGGCAATATGGGGTTTGGCAAAGGTAAAGGCCATGGGATTGCCTTCTTTGGCCAACTTATCGATAAAAGGGCCACCTGGATAAGGGCCACCCAACACTTTGGCACACTTGTCAAATGCTTCGCCTGCAGCATCGTCTATGGTTTGCCCAACAATTTCCATGTCGTTATAGGCTTTAACCAAGATAATTTGCGAGTTACCACCCGATACCAACAAACACAAGAAGGGGAACTCGGGCAGGTGGGCAGGTTCGTTTTCTTCTTGAATAAAATGCGCCAGAACGTGTGCTTGCAAATGGTTCACTTCTATCATAGGAATGTTCATGGCCGTTGCAAAACCCTTGGCAAACGAGTTTCCTACCAACAAAGAACCTATTAAACCAGGACCACGAGTATACGCAATGGCAGAAATATCCTCTTTCTGAATGCCGGCACGCTTAATAGCTTCGCTTACCGTAGGAATAATATTTTGTTGATGGGCACGCGATGCCAACTCGGGCACTACCCCACCGTATGCACTGTGAACCGCCTGACTAGCAATGACATTAGAGAGCAAAAAACCATCGCGAATAATGGCTGCCGAAGTATCGTCGCACGACGATTCTATACCTAATATAACAACTCCCTTATTTTTTTTATCGGGCTCTTTCATAAATAGCGATTTATTCGTATTTTTGCTACACTTAATTTAGCGTACAAAGTTATTAAAAAAATCCATAAAATAGTACTTATTATTGCGGTAATTCTCATGGCATTACCGCTCTCTTTGCCGCTTCTTTTTTTAAGTAGCTCCTTTCAAAACTATATCACCCGCCAAGCCACTTCTTATTTTTCGGAATACGTAAATGGCGAATTATCGGTAGAGAATATCTACTACAACCCCCTCAAGGGCATTGTTTTAAACCATGTATATTTAAAAGACGACCACGGCAATTTAGTAGCTCAGTTTGACCAATTTACCGGCAACATATCGTACAGCAAGCTGCTAAAAAAGCAAATTGCCATTAAAGATTTGCACTTGTACAGCCCTGTTTTTTACCTCACCACCGACTCGGCAGGTAAAACCAACTTACAGTTTTTGGCAGATGCTTTTGCAAGCGATCAGCCTGCAAAATTCCCCGATTTGCAGTTCTCTTTACGCAACTTGCACATTTACAATGGGCAGTTTCACTACGACCACCTACCATCGGCCCACAAAGACAGTGCCGTATTTGACCCCATGCACATACGCATTGATAGCTTAAATACCCACATATCGCTTGGAATTTTAAGAGCCGACACGGTAAACGTCACCCTAGAGTCGTTGGCCCTGCAAGAAAAATGCGGGTTTAAAATAAACAACATTGCCTGCAACGCATCGGTAGGTGGCAAAACCAGCACCATCCGAGACTTTACATTTGCCTTACCCAAAGGAAAATTGCATTTTGACAGTTTGCAAGTAGCTTACGACAGCATATCGCAGCTTACCTCTACCCAATTGCTAGACAACGTACGCTTTACCGCCTCGTTGCACCCTTCGGCTATTTACGGTAGCGATTTTAAACAATTACTACCCGCTTTAAAAGGACTAAACAAGCCTTTAAACGTACAAGGGTTCTTGCAACTAAAAAATAGCAACGTAAAACTACGCAACTTTACCGCAGCTTACGGCAACGACATCCACCTCCAAACCATTGCCGAAATTGACGGCATTGACAACATTAAAGAGGCGTATATTTATGCCAATATTCAAGAAGTAAGCGCCAAAAAACAAGGCATAGAAAACCTAATTGCCGACATTATTGGCAAGCCCTTTATGCTACCCAAAGAGCTAAGCAAGCTGGGGCAATTGCAATTTAGCGGTAACATCAGCGGATTCTTCTCTGATATGGTGGCATACGGTTTGCTAAAAACCGACATTGGCAAAATTAACACAGACTTGTTGCTTAACTACGATGTAAACACCAACGACATTGGTTTTAGCGGACATATCAAAACCAACAAAATCAATTTAGAGCGCTTATTGGGCAAAAAATCTAACTTGGGCGATGTAGCACTAGCCGTAGAAGTAAATGGACAGATGCCACAAGGCAAAAACATAACGGGAAGCATAAAAGGAAATGTAACCGAATTTAACTACAACCAATACACCTTTAGAGATATTCAAATAGACGGTTTGTACAACGAAAAGGCCATTGATGCCAAGGTACAATACGCAGACCCCAAAAACGGTGCTTTAGCCATCAACTTTGGGCTAGAAAGAGAAAACAAAGGCTTTGAAATGCATTTAGATGCCCGTGCCGACACCATTCGATTACACGATATGAAATTGGTAAAAGGCATGGAAGACGTTGAATTCTCCACCCGCGTCAACAGCCATTTATCGGGTACAAGCATAGACGACATTGTAGGTTTCATTACCCTATATCCAACGCACATAGCGCTTAAGAACGACTCGATGACCATTCCTCAGATAGACATTGTATCTGAGAAAGACTACCAAGGCCAACACATGGCCATTCGCTCCGAACTGATACAAGCAGACGTAGAAGGCGATATTGCTTTCTCTACCTTGGGCAGAAACATGCAATACATCCTTTCTAAACAACTAAGCCACCTACAACCTTTGGCTATTCAAAAAGGAGAGGCACTTAACAATTTCTCGTTCCAATTACAGGTAGAACCCCTAAGCGAATACACCTACATACTAGGACAAAAGTGGAGCATCGACGACACCACTTACATAAGTGGCTATCTTAACGACAAACTAGAAGACTTTGAGGTAAACATCCAGTCTAACCTTATTGATCTAGGTAAAAACAGCATTGACAGTGTGTCGGTTCATATTCACAACTTTGTGAACGACAGCATAAAAATCAACGTCAACGGATATTACCAAACACGCATTGACACCACCTTCTTAGATATTGGCGGCAACATCTTTAATAACCAGGTAGACCTATCGCTCGATTGGGAGAACACCGTAGAATCGGATTTTTCGGGCACGCTGTTTACTCGTTCGTATTTTGACAAACCCCAACGCAAGGGGCAAGTATTGGACGTTACCTGTTCACTGCTTCCCTCTACCATGATTTTGGCCGACTCGCTATGGCACATTAAACCGGGGTCTATCCATTACGACGAAGAAACCCTAACGGTAGATAACATTTGGTTTGATGGCAAAGACCAATACATAAAAATCAATGGCAATGCCTCGCGTCACGACAAATCGCAAGTTATTAAGGCATCGCTCAAAGACATTGACCTACAATACCTAAGCAACGTGTTGTACATGCCCGATATCAAGCTTCTGGGCATTGTAACAGCCGAAGCCGAAGTGGGTCAAGTACTGCATAAACCTATTTTAAATGCTACCGCATCGTGTAAACAATTTGGTCTTAACGGCTATCCTTTAGGCGATGTAATTGAAGCAAAAGCCTCCTACAATTACGATTTAGAGCAAATAGATTTAAAAGGTACTGTGCTAAATGCAGCCCTAGACACCTCTTACGTGGTAGGGCAAATATCGCCCGCACGCAACGAAATGTTATTAGACATTGACGTAAACAACCTTGATTTGAGCTTTATTAAGAAGTACCTAAGCGTATTTGCCAACGACATGGCCGGTATTGCCAAAGGGAAACTGTACGTAGGCGGCAAACTAGATGCCATTGAAATTTGGGGAGAAGCCTACGTTAAACAGGCCATGCTATCTATCGATTTCTTAAAAAGCAAGTTCTTTTTTGAAGACTCTATTACCATTAAGAAAAATGCCTTTATCTTAAAAGAGATTGAGATTACCGACGAGTGGGGCAACAAGGGTATGATAGATGGGTTAATTACGCACGATAAATTCCACGAATTTGTTTACGACATCAACATTGATGTCAACAATTTATTGGCATTTAATACCACCGAGCTAAACAGCCCCGATTTTTACGGCAAATTATACGCCACAGGTAACGCGCATATTTTGGGCGACATGAACAGTGTCACCATCGACGTTATTGCTAAACCCGAAAAAGGCAGCTATTTTGCCATTCCGCTCAACAACTACATGGACGCTACCGATAACAAGTTTATTACCTACGTTACGCCCAAACAGCAAAAACTCAACATCAACGAAAGACGCATTAGGCGTAAACAACGCATATCGGAAAGTTTAGCTGCCAAAATGAAGGTGAATTTGACCATCGAAGCCACTCCCGATGTAGAAGCACAACTTATTTTAGACAGCCACACAGGCGATATTATCAAAGCACGTGGCAACGGTAATATAAAGGTAGAAATTGACAACAACCTTAATATTAAGGTATACGGCAACTACGATATTACAGAAGGTAGTTACGACTTCTCTATTCAGGGCGCCATGCGTAAACGCTTTGAGGTGGGCGAAGGCAGTAGCATATCGTTCGATGGCGACCCCATGAACAATTGCAACATGAACATCAATGCCACCTACCAAACCACCGCATCGCTTACCGACTTGTTAGAGACCTCGGTATTAGAAACCGTTAAAAACTCTACGGTTAAAACCTTGTGCATTGCACGCATTACAGGGCCACTTATGTCGCCTACCATTAAATTTGACATTCAATTACCCGACGCCGACGAAGAAGTACAGCGCATGGTAAAAGCGGCCATCAATACAGAAGATATGATGAGCCAGCAAATGGTATTCTTGCTTTTAACCGGTAAATTCTACAACCCAGAAGTAACCCAAAACACGGCCAGCTATTCTACGCAGTTGGCAGCCTCGTTTGCAACGGCTACCATATCGAGCCAACTAAACTATTGGCTATCGCAAATTAGCAACAACGTGAACTTGGGGCTAAACTATAGCGAGAACTCCATTGACGCCTCCAATAACCGCCAAATTACCGCAAATATATCGACCAACTTCTTTAACAATCGACTTATATTAAACGGTAACGTAGGCTATCGCAACCAATACGGCAGCGAAGACTTTATTGGCGACTTTGATTTGGAATACAAACTGATTGAGTCGGGACGTTTGCGCTTAAAAGCCTACAACAAAACCAACGACCGTCTGTACTCTACGGCCCTTTATACCCAAGGGTTGGGTATTATGTACCGCGAAGACTTTGATACCTGGCAGAACCTATACAAATACTACAAAGAGGTGATGCGCAAGCGTACACCCGAAGAAAAAGCGGCTAAAAAGGCCAAAAAAGAGCAAGAAAAATTGGAGCGCGAAAAAGAGCGCGAAGCCAAACGCCTACTACGCGAAGACCGCAAGCGTCGTCACAAAATCTACGTAGAGGAAGAAAAGGCTCGTAAAGCAGCCGAAAAGGCGCGTAAAGAAGAGGAAAAGGCTCGTAAAGCTGCGAGTAAGCGAGAGCAATGATCAAGTCGAAAGTCAAAGGTCGAAGGTCGAAGGTTGTTGAACCGCAGAATCGTTAATTCGACTACACGCCTAAACGACTACACAACTAAACGTTGCGAAGCAACAGTTGACAAACGACGAGCAACAAGCGACAACAAAAAAAACTCCCGAACCAAGGTTCAGGAGTTTTTTTTATTATAACGTAGCTATTTATTTTACTTTTTCTA
>JAZRBL010000052.1:0-5549 GCA_045635045.1 Candidatus Enterocola sp.
ATAGGATTAACCTTATGAGGCATAGCCGATGAACCTACTTCGCCAGCTTTGATGGTTTGTTTAAAGTATTCCATCGAAATGTAGGTCCAGAAGTCGCGGTCAAGGTCAATAATAATGGTATTAATACGTTTAATGGCATCAAATACAGCTGCCAAGTGGTCGTAGTTAGAAATTTGGGTTGTCCATTGTTCGCGCTCCAAACCTAAGTATTGGCTTACAAATTGGTTACCAAATGCTTTCCAATCGGTAGCAGGGTAGGCTACGTGGTGTGCATTAAAGTTACCGGTAGCACCACCAAATTTAGCGGTGTATTTAACCGCTTTAAGGGTAGCCAATTGTTCTTCTAAACGATAGGCAAATACCTTAATTTCTTTGCCCAAACGGGTAGGAGAAGCAGGTTGACCGTGGGTTTTAGCCAACATAGGCACGTCTTTCCAATCTTCGGCAAAGGCGTTTAGCTTAGCAATCAGTTCTTCAATAGCTGGCACAAATACGCTTTGTAAGCTTTCTTTTACCATCATCGGAACCGATGTGTTGTTGATGTCTTGCGAGGTAAGTCCAAAGTGAATAAACTCTTTGTAATCGCTCAATCCCATTTCGTCAAATTTACCTTTAATAAAGTATTCAACCGCTTTTACGTCGTGGTTGGTTACTTTTTCGGTATTTTTTACGGTTTCGGCATCTTCTAGGCTAAAGTTTTTATAAATAGCACGTAAACTTTCAAACAAGTTTTTGTCTACACCTTGCAACTGAGGCACAGGAAGCTCGCAAAGAGCAATAAAGTATTCAATTTCTACGCGAACGCGGTATTGAATAAGGGCAAATTCCGAATAGTAAGGAGCTAGCTCGCTTACTTTTCCACGGTAACGGCCGTCAACGGGCGAAATGGCGGTTAAAATTGATAAATCCATAATTATAAGAACAATAATTGAGTAAGGATGTAAATAGGTAACAAAACAATCAACGAGAATTTGAACATGTAGCCAAAGAAGCTAGGCATTTCAATTTTGTTTTGTTCAGCAATAGCTTTTACCATAAAGTTAGGACCGTTACCAATGTAGGTCATGGCTCCAAAGAATACAGCACCCATCGAAATGGCTTTCAATAGTAGCTCGTCAATGCCAGCTACCAAACCAGGTAGGGTAGGATCTGCTACTAAACCGCCTGCAACGCTATGGAATGCTAGTGCAGTAGGAGCGTTGTCTAGGAACGAGCTAAGCGCACCAGTAGCGTATACAAATTGCCATGGTTCGGTAATACCAAGGTTACCTGCATTGGCTTTTAAGAATAGCAAAGCAGGAGTCATGGTAGCAAAAATACCTACAAACAATACGGCTACCTCAATAATAGGACCCCAAGAATAGTTGTTGTCTTTACGAATTTGTTGTTTGGTGGTGAACCAAGAAGCTAAAATAAGGATGACCAATACAATTTCGCGAAGCAATTTTACATAAATAGGAGCGTGGTGGTCGCCCATAGCAGGAATGGTACCTGGGTTAATAAACGCAACTGCGCAAACTACACCAATTAGGTACAAGAAGTTGATGTTGCCAGTAATTTTAACACTGGTTTTTTCGCTGTTATCCTTAGCAAGGTCGGCAGCATCTTCTTTTTTGTACATCATGGTATCTACAATAAAGTATACCAATAGTAACAAGGCTCCAGCAAATGCCCATTCAGGAAGCATGCCCATGAACCATGTAAATTTAGCACCTTTTAAGTAAAGCAAGAACAATGGAGGGTCGCCAAGAGGAGTAAGCAAACCACCGCAGTTAGCTACAGCAGCAATAAAGAACAAAATGGTGTGTACTTTGTGTTTACGTTCTTGGTTGGTTTCAATCAGTGGACGGATAAGCAACATAGCAGCACCTGTGGTACCCATGATAGAGGCCAACAAATAGCCAATACCCAAAAATGCGGTATTTACAATGGGTTTAGCTGCCAAGTTACCGCCAATGTGAATACCACCGGTTACGGTAAACAAAGCGGTAAGCAAAATAATAAATGGTACATAGTCAAAAACCATTTGGTGAATCAAATCGTCTGACAAACCATTAAGGCACAACCAAATAGCGGTTGGAATGCCTAATACAAGCGAAACAATCAATTTGTTTCGGTTGTTTTCCCACCAATGTTCAGCTACAAGCGGACCAATGGCAATGCATAGTAGCATGATTACAAAGGGAATCAACGCAAATACTGGAATTTCCATAATTGTTTAAAGTTTATAATTGATCTATTTTGAATATTAATCAAGCTTAAGCACCTCCATAAACGCCTTTTGAGGCACTTCTACGGTACCAATTTGTTTCATCCGTTTTTTACCTTTCTTTTGTTTTTCAAGCAGCTTGCGTTTACGCGATACGTCACCACCGTAACATTTAGCCGTTACGTCTTTACGAACGGGTTTAATGGTTTCGCGCGCAATAATTTTAGAACCAATGGCTGCCTGAATGGCAATTTCAAATTGCTGACGAGGTATTAGCTCGCGCAATTTTTCGCACATGCGTCGGCCAATGGTCACTGCATTGTCAAAGTGGGTTAGGGTAGAGAGTGCGTCTACAGGCTCTCCGTTTAGCAAAATATCCAATTTAATTAGGCGCGATGTTCTAAAACCGTTCATGTGGTAGTCGAACGATGCGTAACCCTTAGAAATGGATTTAAGCTTATCGTAAAAGTCAAACACAATCTCGCCCATGGGCATGTCGTAAATCAATTCAATACGGTTCGACGATATGTATTCTTGCTTAATCAACTCGCCACGTTTGCCCAAGCAAAGCGTCATAATTTGACCAATAAAGTCGGTTTTGGTAATGATCGATGCGCGAATGTAGGGTTCTTCTACGTGGTCGATAAGCATTACATCGGGCATACCCGATGGGTTGTGTACTTCCAGTTCTTCGCCCTTTTTGGTAAAGATGCGATAAGGTACGTTGGGAACGGTGGTAATAACGTCCATGTTAAATTCGCGGTCCAAACGCTCTTGCACAATTTCCATGTGCAACATACCCAAGAAACCGCAACGGAAACCAAAGCCCAAAGCAGCCGACGATTCGGCTTGGAAGGTAAGGGCAGCATCGTTCAATTGTAATTTCTCGATGGATGCACGCAAATCTTCAAAATCTTCTGTATTGATAGGGTAGATGCCTGCGAAGACCATAGGTTTTACTTCTTCAAAACCATCAATCGCATCTTTGCATCCGCCGTTTACATGGGTAATGGTATCGCCCACACGTACTTCTTTAGAGTTTTTGATACCCGAAATAATGTAACCTACGTCGCCACATGAAAGGGTCTTTTTAGGCTCCATATCCAGGCGCAAAACCCCAATTTCGTCGGCATAATATTGCTTGCCGGTGTTTACGAACTTAACAAAATCGCCTTGGCTAATGCTGCCGTTTACAATTTTCATGTAGGTAATAATACCCCTAAACGAGTTGAAAACCGAGTCGAAGATAAGGCATTGAAGCGGTGCTTCTGGGTCGCCTTTGGGTGGCTTGATGCGTTCCACAATGGCTTGCAAAATTTCGGGAACCCCCATGCCTGTTTTACCGCTGGCACGAATAATTTCCTCGCGCTTGCAACCCAACAATTCTACAATTTGGTCTTCCACCTCGTCGGGCATGGCGTTGTCCATGTCCATTTTGTTCATAATGGGGATGATTTCCAAATCGTGCTCAATGGCCATGTACAGGTTAGAGATGGTTTGCGCTTGAATACCTTGTGTAGCATCCACAATGAGCAAAGCCCCCTCGCAAGCAGCAATGGAACGCGAGACCTCGTAAGCAAAGTCTACGTGCCCTGGGGTGTCAATCAAATTTAGGGTATATTTTTCGCCGTTCAGCGTATAATCCATCTGAATGGCATGACTTTTAATGGTAATGCCACGTTCGCGCTCCAAATCCATGTCGTCCAACACCTGGGCTTGCAAATCCTTGCCAGTTACCGTGCGTGTTTCTTCCAACAAACGGTCTGCCAAGGTACTCTTACCATGGTCAATGTGCGCAATGATACAAAAGTTACGTATGTGTTTCATATAATTATCAAAGTCTAAGGTCAAAGGTCCAAAGTCGAAGGTCGAAATAAACAGACTTTCGACTTTTGACTTTATGACTATCTCGTTTTGGGTTCGTCTATTCCTTTGCTGTTGTAATACTCTTCTAGGTTGTGGTTGAACTCCACTTTATCTAACCCTTGCCAAGAGCGAACTAGGTCGGTTATGTCTTCAAATTCCATGGTGACTTTACGGCGTGGGAAAAATAATTTCCAAGCGTTGGTAAACATAGTAGGGAAGATAGGAGGTGTTCCTTTGCGGCCATAACGGCTGGTGCAACTGCCCCAAAGTCCTCTAATTTTAACGCCAATAACGCGGGTTTCTTCGGGCAATTGTTGGGCAATGGTATGTGCCATGTTGCGTCCGCCCATGCTTTCTTTTCCGTCCGATGTACAGTGACCCGATGGATAGAAAATAACGGTTCTACCGGCTTTTAGCGATTCGTAGCATAGGCCGTTAAGCTGTTTGGCTTGTTCCAAACCATTGCGGCTTTTGCGCAAATTAGGAACGCTGATGCTTCCAAATACTGCTAAAATGCTACGGAATACTTTGTTGGCAAAGAAACGTTCGTCTACAAAGGGTTGTAGGGGGTATTTGTACAATTCCGAAAACAACAACATGGGGTCAATTACCGCCATGTGAGTAGGCCATACCAATTTGCTGCCAGGTTGGTCCAAACATTCGGTATTCACCAACGTTACTTTGTAACGCATTCGAAACAAGGTTCTAAAGAACAAACAAACACGTGCACGTTTATCTGGAAATTTTGCCATAATCGTTGCAAATTACAATTAGCTTGCAAATTTAGTAAAAAAAAGAGAATTCAGAAATGAGAAATGAGATTTTTATTGACGAATCGGCTAATCGACGAATCGGTGGCTCGGTCCCATTCGGTCCCTGAGCTTGTCGACGTGTTGTTGACCGAAGGGAAAAAGGGCTCGAACCACTGCATCTTCGTTTCAGCGCTTCATCTTCCGACTTGGTTCCCGGTCGGGATTTACACATACAAAAACTACAAAATGTGAACTCGCTTCGCTCAAACAACACATTTTGCTTAACGTTTTTGCACATATAAATCTTTTTCCGACCTCCACCAAATGTCGTCAGATTGAATCGCCTCAACGATTAAACGATTCAACGATTAAACAAAATTTTCTCCTTTCTCCTTTCTCATTTCTCATTTATTTGCTACATTTGTGCCCTAATTAGTTTAATAAAAGTTATGGGAGGCTTTTTTGGTGCCATTTCTAAGAAAAATTGTTTGTCCGATGTATTTTACGGAACGGACTACAACTCACATTTAGGCACACGTCGTGCAGGGATGGCAACGTATTCGCCAGAATACGGTATGAAACGCACCATTCACAACATCGAAGGTGCCTATTTTCGTTCAAAATTTGAAGATGGTTTGCCCAAATTTGGCGAACCTACATCGGGGATTGGGGTAATTAGCGATACCGATGCACAACCCGTTATCATCCAATCGCACTTGGGT
>JAZRBL010000053.1:0-5828 GCA_045635045.1 Candidatus Enterocola sp.
ATCCAAATCCAAACGATTTAGCATGTCTTGAACGGCTTCAGCACCCATTTTGGCGATAAACTTGTTAGGATCGGTATCTTCTAACAAATAGTTTTCGCGTGGAAGCGAATCCATGATGTCCAAGTATTCTTCTTCGGTAAGCAAGTCACCTGCAGCCAAGTCGGTACGGATACCGGGTTGGATAATGATGTAACGTTCGTAGTAGATAATAGAATCTAGTTTTTTGGTAGGCAAGCCCAACAAATAACCAATTTTATTAGGTAACGAACGGAAATACCAGATATGAGCAACAGGAACTACCAATTTAATGTGTCCCATGCGTTCACGACGAACTTTCTTTTCGGTTACTTCAACACCACAACGGTCGCAAGTAATGCCTTTGTAACGAATGCTACGGTATTTACCGCAATGACATTCGTAGTCTTTGGTAGGACCAAAAATACGTTCGCAGAACAAACCATCGCGTTCGGGTTTATACGTACGGTAGTTGATGGTTTCTGGTTTTAGCACTTCACCGCTTGATTGCTCCAAAATTTCTTCTGGAGAAGCCAAGCTGATGGTGATTTTGCTAAAATTATTTTTTTGTTTATTATCAGTTCTAAATGCCATAATTCCTGTCTTTTACTCTAATTTGATGCTAAGAACTAAACCACGTAATTCGTGTAGTAATACATTCAGTGATTCTGGGATGCCTGGTTGTGGCATAGGATCGCCTTTTACAATTGCTTCGTATGCTTTAGCACGTCCCATCACGTCGTCAGACTTAATGGTAAGAATTTCTTGTAGGATGTGCGAAGCACCAAATGCTTCCAATGCCCAAACCTCCATCTCACCAAAACGTTGACCACCAAAGTTGGCTTTACCACCCAAAGGTTGTTGTGTAATAAGTGAGTAAGGACCGATTGAACGAGCGTGCATTTTGTCTTCAACCATGTGACCCAATTTCAACATATAGATAACACCAACAGTCGCAGGTTGGTCAAAGCGTTCGCCAGTACCACCATCGTATAGGTAAGTTTTACCATAACGTGGAATGCCTGCTTTATCGGTCCATTCGTTCAAATCGTCTAGGGTAGCACCATCAAAAATAGGAGTTGCAAATTTAACACCTAGTTCTTTACCTGCCCAACCCAATACGGTTTCAAAGATTTGACCCAAGTTCATACGAGAAGGCACACCTAGTGGGTTCAATACGATATCTACTGGAGTACCGTCTGCCAAGAAAGGCATGTCTTCTTGACGTACAATACGCGATACAATACCTTTGTTACCGTGGCGACCTGCCATCTTATCGCCTACGCGGATTTTACGTTTTTTAGCCACGTAAACTTTTGCTAGTTGGATAGTGCCAGGAGGCAATTCGTCGCCAATAGACAAGTTGTAACGTTTACGTTGCAATTGAGCTTGCATTTCTTTGTATTTGCGCAAGTAGTTAAGGATTACGTCGCGAATCAAATCGTTTTTATGATTGTCGGTAGTCCATTTGCTAGCTTGAACAGTGGTATAATCAATTTCGGCCAATTGTTTTTGGCTAAATTTATTACCTTTTGCAATTAAATCAGCGCCCAAGAAATCTTTTACACCTTGCGATGTTTTGCCGTTGGTAAGATCCATCAATTTTTCTACCAAAACAGCTTTTAGTTTTGCTGCTTCGTCTTCAAATTGAGCATCCAAGGCTTGCATTTGTGCTTTTTCTTCGGTTTTTTCTTTTTTGGTTTTTTGCGCTTTAGAGAACAAGCGTTTGCCAATTACTACACCGCGAAGCGAAGGATTTGCTTTCAAAGAAGCATCTTTTACATCACCAGCTTTGTCACCAAAGATAGCACGCAAAAGTTTTTCTTCTGGAGTAGGATCCGATTCTCCTTTAGGGGTAATTTTACCAATAAGAATGTCGCCTGGCTCAATTAGAGCACCTACACGGATAATACCGTTTTCGTCCAAATCTTTGGTAGCTTCTTCGTTAACGTTAGGAATATCTGCGGTTAACTCTTCCATACCACGTTTGGTTTCGCGAACCTCTAGTGTATATTCGTCAACGTGTACAGAGGTAAGCAAGTCTTCGCGTACCACACGTTCGTTAATAACAATAGCGTCCTCGTAGTTATAACCTTTCCAAGGCATGAAGGCCACTTTCAAGTTTTTACCAATAGCCAACTCACCATTTTGAGTAGAGTAACCTTCGGTTAAGATTTGGCCTTTGGTTACGCGATCTCCCTTGCGTACAATAGGACGAAGGTCGATGGTGGTACTTTGGTTGGTTTTTTGGAATTTAGGCAAGTGGTATTCTTTAACGGCATCATCAAAGCGAACAAATAGTTCTTCTTCGGTGTAGTCGTAGCGAACTTTGATAATGGTAGCGTCTACGTATTCAATTACACCATCACGTTCGGCAGTAATTTGAGTACGAGAGTCGTGTACCAATTGACGTTCAATACCGGTACCTACAATAGGCGATTCGGTACGCAACAAAGGCACGGCTTGACGCATCATGTTCGAACCCATCAAAGCACGGTTGGCGTCGTCGTGTTCCAAGAAAGGAATCAAGGCAGCTGCAATTGAAGCAATTTGTTGTGGAGCTACGTCCATCAATTCCACTTCTTCTGGAGCAACAACGGGGAAGTCGCTATCTTGACGCGATTTAACACGTGTTCTAATAAAGGTACCGTCGTCGTTCAATGGAGCATTACCTTGTGCAATAATCTTACCTTCTTCTTCTTCGGCTGTTAAGTAAACAACTTCGTCAGCTTTTAGGTTAACGGTCTTGTCTGCTACCTTACGATAAGGAGTCTCAATAAAGCCTAGATCGTTGATTTTTGCAAATACGCAAAGCGACGAAATAAGACCAATGTTTGGACCTTCAGGAGTTTCGATAGGACACAAACGACCATAGTGAGTATAGTGTACGTCACGTACTTCGAAACCAGCTCTATCGCGCGACAAACCACCAGGACCTAGAGCAGACAAACGACGTTTGTGCGTAATTTCTGCCAATGGGTTGGTTTGGTCCATGAATTGCGACAAGGCATTGGTACCAAAGAACGAGTTGATAACAGACGAAATGGTTTTAGCATTGATCAAGTCAATAGGAGTGAACACTTCGTTGTCACGTACGTTCATTCTTTCGCGAATGGTACGAGCCATACGAGCCAAACCTACGCCAAATTGACCATACAATTGTTCGCCTACGGTACGTACGCGACGGTTGCTCAAGTGGTCAATATCGTCAACGTCTGCTTTTGAGTTAATCAACTCAATTAAGTATTTAATAATTTCAATAATATCTTCACGAGTCAATACTTTGATCTCAGGATCGATATTAAGATTCAATTTACGATTGATTCTGTAACGGCCAACGTCACCTAAATCGTAACGTTTTTCTGAGAAGAACAAGCTGTTAATTACTTCGCGTGCATTGGCGTCGTCAGAAGGTTCTGCATTACGCAATTGACGGTAGATGTAATAGATAGCTTCTTTTTCAGAGTTACAGGTATCTTTTTGTAAAGTGTTGTATATGATAGAGTAGTCAGACATGTTGGCATCGTCACGATGCAACAAGATGGTAGCCGTGTTGGTATCTAGAATCTTTTCAATGTGTTCAGGTTCTAGGATGGTTTCGCGGTCTACAACTACTTCGTGGCGTTCAATTGAAACCACCTCGCCAGTATCTTCGTCAGCAAAGTCTTCTACCCATGTTTTTAGAACACGAGCAGCAATTTTACGACCTACAGCTTTTTTCAAGTTGGCTTTGTTAACCTTAACTTCTTCTGCAAGGTTAAAGATTTCAAGGATGTCTTTGTCGCTTTCAAAACCGATGGCACGCAACAAGGTTGTTACGGGTAATTTTTTCTTACGGTCGATGTAAGCGTACATGATGTTACTGATATCCGTCGTAAACTCAATCCACGATCCGCGGAAAGGAATAATACGTGCAGAATATAATTTAGTACCATTGGTGTGCATGCTTTGGCCGAAGAATACGCCAGGAGAACGGTGTAATTGAGAAACTACAACACGTTCTGCACCGTTAATTACAAAAGTACCTTTGTCGGTCATATATGGAATAGGACCTAGGTATACATCTTGAATAACGGTAGCAAAATCTTCGTGCTCATCGTCGGTGCACGACAATTTTAATTTTGCTTTTAAAGGTACGCTATAGGTTAAGCCCCTATCTATACATTCTTCGATGGTATAGCGAGGAGGATCTATAAAGTAGTCTAAAAACTCAAGGTTAAAATTGTTTCGGGTATCTGTAATGGGGAAGTTCTCAGCAAATACCTTGTACAATCCCTCATTTTTGCGTTTTTCCGGAGGAGTGTCAAGTTGGAAAAAGTCCCTAAAGGATTTTAGTTGTACCTCAAGGAAATCCGGATATTCCAACGGATTTTTTATGGAGGAGAAATTAATTCTTTGGTTACTCATACGAGACGTCTATCAGCAAGGTTAAATAAACTCGTGATTGCCTTATTCGTTGTCGAATAGTACACCACTCTTTTTTAAGCATAAAAAGGTTTAGAACCTTATTTGGCTAAGGTTCTAAACCGAAGTCCCTGATTAACAGGTGGTTTTCTTATTTCAATTCAACTTCAGCGCCAGCTTCGGTCAATTGTTTTTTCAAAGCTTCAGCTTCGTCTTTGCTTACGCCTTCTTTGATTACAGAAGGAGCGGCATCAACCATATCTTTAGCTTCTTTCAAGCCAAGACCAGTTAATTCTTTAACCAATTTTACGATAGCTAGTTTGTTAGCACCAGCGCTTTTCAATTCTACGTCGAAAGAAGATTTTTCTTCAGCAGCAGGAGCAGCGCCACCAGCTGCAGGAGCAGCAACAGCTACAGCAGCAGCTGCGGGTTCGATACCATATTCTTCTTTCAAAATTTGAGCTAGTTCGTTAACGTCTTTTACAGTTAGGTTTACTAGTTCTTCTGCAAGTTTTTTCAAATCTGCCATTTTAGTGAGTTTTAAAAATTGTTACTAATTTATTGTTTGTTTTTATTATCTCTCGCCTAGTGTTTTCAACACGCCATGGATAGTGTTGCCACCCGATTGCAATGCAGAAAGTACATTTTGCATAGGCGATTGCAACAAGCCAATAATTTCGGCAAGAAGTTCTTCTTTCGATTTCAAAGCGGTTAGTGCTTCTAGTTGGCTAGCATCGTAGTAGCTTTCGTATACGTAAGCTGCTTTCAATTCTGGTTTGCCATTGTTGGTCTTATCTTTTTGTAATTCTTTGATAAGACGTGCAGGAGCATTACCGTTGTCCGAGAACATAATAGAGGTAGATCCTTTCAAAGAGGTAAATAGTTGGCTATAATCGCCATCCAAACCTTCAAGGGCCTTTTGGAACAAGGTGTTTTTAACAACCATCAATTTTACACCTTTGTCAAAACATGCTTTACGCAATGCGTGAGTTTTTTCTGCGTTTAAGCCAGATGTATCGGCTACGTAGAAGTGAGCATATTTCTTAACGGTGTCTTGTAATTGTTGAATCAATATTGCTTTATCTTCCTTTTTCATAATCACGTTTTTTTAATGGTTATTCGGCCGATTTAGGGTCAACTTTGACACCTTGGCTCATGGTACTAGAAAGATAAATACTCTTAATATATACACCTTTAGCTGCAGTAGGTCTTAATTTGTTCAAAGTGCTGATGAATTCTTTGGCATTTTCTGCAATTTTTTCAGCATCAAACGATACTTTACCAATAGCAGCGTGAACAATACCATTTTTGTCTACTTTGAAGTCAATTTTACCTTGTTTTACTTCTTTTACAGCTTTGCCAATTTCATTGGTAACGGTACCACTTTTAGGGTTAGGCATTAAACCACG
>JAZRBL010000054.1:0-5726 GCA_045635045.1 Candidatus Enterocola sp.
TAGCCTATCGTACGAATTGCGCGACAAAGCAAACAGCGATGGTGCACAACAACGTAAAACTGAAGCTTTGAAACGCTTGCAAGTAATTGAATCGTTCCGTGCATCTAAAAACCGCAACAAACCCGAATGGATGATTGTAAACGTGGTTCCAGTAATTCCACCCGAATTGCGTCCATTGGTTCCATTGGATGGTGGTCGTTTTGCTACCTCTGACTTGAACGATTTGTATCGCCGCGTTATTATCCGTAACAACCGTTTGAAAAAACTAATCGAGATCAAAGCTCCTGATGTAATTCTACGTAACGAAAAACGTATGTTGCAAGAAGCGGTTGACTCGTTGTTTGACAATACCCGTAAGTCGACTGCGGTTAAAGCTGACGCTAACCGTCCTTTGAAATCGTTGTCGGATAGTTTGAAAGGTAAACAAGGTCGGTTCCGTCAAAACTTGTTGGGTAAACGTGTTGACTACTCTGCTCGTTCGGTTATTGTTGTAGGTCCTGAATTGCGCATGCACGAGTGCGGTCTACCTAAAGACATGGCCATCGAATTGTATAAACCTTTCGTTATTCGCAAATTAATTGAACGTGGCACTGTGAAAACAGTAAAAGCTGCCAAAAAAATGGTAGACTTTAGAAAAGACCCCATTGTATGGGAAATCTTGGAACACGTTATGAAAGGTCACCCTGTATTGTTGAACCGTGCTCCTACTCTTCACCGTTTGGGTATTCAAGCATTCCAACCTAAAATGATTGAGGGCAAAGCAATTCAATTGCACCCACTTGCTTGTACCGCGTTCAACGCCGACTTTGACGGTGACCAAATGGCAGTTCACTTGCCTCTAGGTAACGAAGCTATCTTGGAAGCTCAAATCTTGATGTTGGCATCGCACAACATTTTGAACCCTGCTAACGGTGCGCCTATTACCGTACCTTCGCAAGACATGATTTTGGGCTTGTACTATATGACAAAAGAACGTCCAGGTGCATTAGGCGAAGGCTTGAAATTCTATTCGCCAGAAGAAGTAAATATTGCTTACAACGAACGTAAAGTATCGTTGAATGCAAAAATTACCGTTCGTACCAAAGACGTAGAAAACAGCTTGGTTGTAACCAAATTGATTGAAACTACTGTAGGTCGCGTATTGGTAAACGAATGCGTTCCTAGCGAAGTAGGTTTCATCAACGAATTGATTACCAAAAAATCGTTGCGTAACATCATTAGCCGTGTAATTAGCACTTGCGGTGTTGCTCGTACTGCCGATTTCTTGGACGACATCAAAAACTTGGGTTACTACATGGCATTCAAAGGTTGTTTGTCGTTTAACCTAGAGAACGTAATTATTCCTGCCGAGAAAGAAAAATTAGTAGCAGAAGGTTACGAAAAAGTAGAAGACATCTTGGCTAACTATAACATGGGTCTTATTACTTACAACGAACGTTACAACCAAATTATTGATACTTGGACACACGTTAACAACAACCTATCGCGCATCTTGATTAAACAATTGCAAGAAGACGAACAAGGCTTCAACTCTGTTTACATGATGTTGCACTCGGGTGCTCGTGGTTCTGAAACTCAAATTAGCCAGCTATGCGGTATGCGTGGTCTGATGGCTAAACCACAAAAAGCGGGTTCTGAAGGTGGTCAAATTATTGAAAACCCCATTTTGTCGAACTTTAAAGAAGGCTTGTCGGTATTGGAATACTTTATTTCTACCCACGGTGCTCGTAAAGGTTTGGCGGATACCGCTTTGAAAACAGCTGACGCAGGTTACTTGACCCGTCGTTTGGTAGACGTTTCGCACGACGTGATTATTCAAGAAGAAGACTGCGGTACTTTGCGCGGTTTGATTGCTACCGAATTGAAAAACAACGAAGACGTTATTTCTACTTTGGAAGAACGTATTTTGGGCCGCGTTTCGGTACACGATGTTGTTCACCCTATTACCAACAAGATTATTGTAGGTGCAGGAGAAGAAATTACCGAGGAAGCTGCTAAGATTATCCAAGAATCGCCAATTGAACAAGTTGAAATTCGCTCGGTATTGACTTGCGAATCGAAAAAAGGTGTTTGTGCTAAATGTTATGGCCGTAACCTGGCTACTGGCAGAATGGTACAAAAAGGCGAGGCTGTTGGTGTAATTGCTGCTCAATCTATTGGTGAGCCCGGTACTCAGCTTACACTTCGTACTTTCCACGTGGGTGGTGTTGCATCGAACGTTGCTACCGAAAACAAATTGATTTCACGTTACGAAGGTATCCTTGAAATTGACGAGTTACGTACCGTTACAACCAACGATGGTAAAGAAATCGTAGTAAGCCGTCTAACCGAAATGCGTATTGTTGAGCCAACAACTAAAGTTATCTTGACCCAACAAAACATCCCTTATGCTTCTACCTTGTTTATTAAAGCAGGTACAAAATTGCAAAAAGGCGATGTAATTTGCGAATGGGACCCATTTAACGCAGTTGTTATTTCGGAAGTAACAGGTAAAATTCAATTTGAACACATGATTGAAAACATTACCTTTAAAACCGAATCGGACGAACAAACCGGCTTGAAAGAAAAGATCATCATTGAATCGAAAGATAAAAACAAGATCCCTTCTGCTCAAGTGTTGGATGCCGAAGGCAACGTTGTACGAAACTACGCATTGCCAGTAGGTGCTCACGTTTCGCTAGACGAAGGTGCTGCTATTGAAATTGGTCAAACCTTGTTTAAAATACCTCGTGCTGTTAGCAAAGCAGGTGACATCACCGGTGGTCTTCCACGTGTTACCGAACTATTTGAAGCACGTAACCCATCTAACCCTGCTATCGTATCTGAAATTGATGGTGAGGTAAGCTTTGGTAAAATTAAACGTGGTCAACGTGAAATTATCATCACCTCTAAATCGGGCGAAGAAAGACGTTACTTGGTTCCACTTTCAAAACAAATTTTGGTACAAGAAAACGACTTTGTACGTGCAGGCGGTGCTCTATCGGACGGTGCTATTACTCCTTCAGATATCCTAGCTATTAAAGGTCCAACTGCTGTACAAGAATACATTGTAAACGAAGTACAAGACGTTTACCGTTCGCAAGGTGTAAAAATCAATGACAAACACTTTGAAGTTATTGTACGTCAAATGATGCGTAAAGTAGAAATTGACGACCCAGGCGATACACGTTTCTTGGAAAAACAAATTGTGGACAAACAAGCCTTCATGGCTGAAAATGACCAAATTTGGGGCAAAAAAGTGGTAACCGACGCTGGCGACTCTACTACCTTCCAACGTGGTATGATTATCACTGCTCGTAAATTGCGTGACGAAAACAGTGCACTAAAACGTAAAGACTTGCGACCTGTAGAAACTCGCGATGCAGTTCCTGCAACTTCGAGCCAAATTTTGCAAGGTATTACTCGTGCCGCATTGCAAACCACCAGCTTTATGTCGGCTGCTTCGTTCCAAGAAACCACTAAAGTATTGAACGATGCTGCTATCAACGGCAAAGTAGACAAGCTAGAAGGTATGAAAGAAAACGTTATTTGCGGTCACTTGATTCCTGCTGGTACTGGTCAAGCTGAGTTTGAAAAGATTGTGGTAGCTTCGCGCGAAGAATACGACAAACTAATGGAAGCAAAACGAAGTGTTATTGATGTAAACATTGCCAAAAAAGAAGAAGGCATTGCTATCAACGAATAATCTAACTACTCTATACAAGAAAAGAGGACAACGATGGTTGTCCTCTTTTTTTATGGTTTTTGTAGTAACTATCTTAACGTGCCCATAATTTATATTCGGCATATTTACTCATAATCACATCCACATAAGTTACAGGTTCTTTACCTCGACAGTAGCCGTATTTGCACACCTCATCAGAATAGAATACAGGGTCTGATTTCCTTAACAAGAACTCTCTTACATCGCTCCAAACATTGGGGTCTCTATGGTATTTGGTTGCCAAGGCACGTGCATCTAACACATGTCCTGGTCCTGCGTTATAGGAAGCAAGAACAAACTTGATACGCTCTTCTTGGTTCTCTATGGATTGGTAGATTTTTTCCAACTGTTTGAAATAATCCACCGCTGCCGCTACGTTTTTTTCTGGGATAAAGATTTCTTCGGGTAGCAAATTCAACGACAAGGCGGTATTGGGCATAATTTGCATCAAACCACAAGCACCTGCCCAAGATACCACTTCGGGATTGAATTTGGATTCTTTGTAGGCAACTGCTGCTAACAAACGCCAATCCCAATGCAATCGAGCCGCTTCGCGCTTAAATAATTTATCGAACGATGAGATTCTGCCAGGAACAGGGATTTTGCTAAATCCAACCGATTCAAAATACTTGCTCTTCTCAAAATACTTGTAGTAAATTGCCCTAAAAGAGGCTTTCTTATTTAAGTCTACTACCCACTGATTAATATATGCCAACAGTTGGGGAGAATATTTGGAGACGACCCAAGCAGAACGTTGGGGAAAACTAATGGCCAAACTATAATCGATGTTGCCAAAATAAGTTTTATTGAGTCGGGCAGATACATCATCGGATACGGTGTAGGAAAGCTGATGATGCGCAACCTTTGCAATCAATTCATCGACGGTAATGGAGTCTTGCACCGTTTCAATGGCGATACCACCTCCAATCTCGTCGTTTAAGTCGACCAATCGATTGGCATAAATACTGTGTTGGGGCACGGTAATGGTCGCCCCGGCTAAATCCAATACTGTTTTGAGCAGACTATCGGACTGACATTGTACCAACACCTGATTGCTGATGTATTCTCTTTCGGTATAGGCCACTCTTGATTTATACTCGAGCGTGTAAGGTATGCGGCAGGCAATTAAATCTCCTTTCCCCTCTTCGAGCCACGCTAATAAGGTAGGAATATCGGGGGCTATAATCAAATTGAGATGAAGATTTAATGATTTACATAGGTCTTTTACCAATTCGTACTCGAATCCCATTTCTGCGTCACGATATAGGAAATAGGTAGTGGGACCATACATGGTTAATACCCTCAATGTATCGGAAGCTTGTATTTCTGGCAAATCGCGTGCTGTAACGGTCTCCTCTTCTTGGATGGGTTGATTACACGAAAAAAGAAGAGGGAAACATAGAAAGCATGAAATGTAGAGCCATCTTTTCATGTCGATATTAAATACACATTGTTTGAAAGGTAAATATAGATTTAATAATCGAAAAAAACAATTTTTGCTTGTTTTTATGATGGAGTATTCTAATTATTTTCTTATTTTTGTTGTGTTATAAATGAACATTATTTGTAGCGACCCATACTTAATTTTAATTTTTTTCAAACTAAAAACATCAAGAATTATGTCATTAAACAAAGTTATTTTAATTGGAAATGTAGGACGCGACCCAGAGGTTCGCTATGTAACAGACAACGTACCGGTAGCATCGTTTACCGTAGCTACCACTAAAAGAGGATACAAAACACAAGACGGAAAAGAAGTTCCCGAAAAAACCGAATGGCACAATATTGTATTGTGGCGTGGGCTAGCAAAAGTAGCTGAACAATACGTTAAAAAAGGAACTCAAGTGTACATTGAAGGTGAATTGCAAACACGTAGTTGGGAAAAAGACGGTGTTAAACACTATACCACCGAAATTATTGCCAACGATATGCAATTATTAGGTCGTCGTTCTGACAATGCATCGAGTGCACCAGCAACTGCACCAGCGGCTCCTGCGCAAAGCGAAGCAGCGCCTTTTGCAGC
>JAZRBL010000055.1:0-16600 GCA_045635045.1 Candidatus Enterocola sp.
TTTTTTTTGTTTTTGCTTTTGCTTTTTATTACCTTTACACATTATTAAAACAAAAAACGATGAATGCGATACTAAGATATGTAGATCCTACCATTATTGTAGCTTTGTTGGTAGTTTTTTTCTTTTTACTAATTGGTAGAAAATGGTTGTGGATTTACGTAGTAGGAAAGTGGCGTGCGTATAAAAGAGGCTATTCCCTTACCACTTCTAATTTGTTTTTTATGCACTCAGAAAAATGTTTTGACGAACGTTTTTTTGATGGACTTAAGTTGTTAAAAGAAAAAGGATACGCTGCGCCTATTTACGATTTGTGTGTATCGTACAAGGTAGAAGGTTTTACCTTCGAAGAAATGGTAGAGACCATGGATTTTGTAAAGGAAAATAACTTAGAAGTTAATTTACGTCAGGTATTAATGGTACAACGCCAAAAGTTGGGCAAAACCCTTCCTTTGGTAAAACGTTGTGCTTCTTATTTTCCGGTTCAATTTGAAGTGAAGTACCCAAATGCAGTGCTTTCTTTTTCGGCAAAAGCAAGGTTTGTGTTTCCTAATGTGGCGTATACCAACGAAACTCCCGAAGCCATTGTTGCACGTATGAAAGAATATGCAAAAGCCTTTGTTCCCGAAAAGAACAAAGACTTTATTATAGCATATTGGAATAGATATTACTCGGCTGCTACTGTTTTAGAGCAGTTTGCTGTAGAATTGACCGATATAAAATCGGATTGGCAAGTTAATTGATGGTTGCCGATGTGCCATACATTGCCAGGATGCGTTTCTAGTAAGGTAAGGTTGTGTGTGGCCATAATAATAGCCGTATCTTCGCTTTTGCATATATTGTGAAGCAAATCTACCAAACTTGTTCCGGTTTCGGGGTCAAGGTTACCGGTGGGCTCGTCGGCTAAAATTAATTTTGGCTTGTTTAGCAAGGCACGTGCAATAACAACACGCTGTTGCTCACCACCCGAAAGTTCGTGAGGCATTTTGTAGCCTTTGGTTCCCATTCCTACTTCTTTTAGCACTTCTTCGATGCGTTTGTTCATGGCATCTTTGTCTTTCCATTGGGTAGCTTTTAGTACAAAAAGCAAATTTTCGTATACGGTACGGTCTGTAAGTAGCTGAAAATCTTGGAAGATGATGCCAATTTGACGACGCAAAAATGGGATGTCTTTCTCTTTTATATCCGATAGTTTATAATCCAATACAGTGGCATTACCGTACAAGGGTAGTTCTGCGTACATTGTTTTAAGTAAACTACTTTTGCCCGATCCTACTTTACCAATTAGGTAGTAAAACTCGCCGGTATTTGCCGTTAACGATACGTCTTTTAGAACAACTTGTTCTTTTTGGTAGATATCAACGTTTCTGTATTCGATTATTTGTGCCATAACACGTAATGTTATTTGTGACGTTTTTTAAGTTCTTCGCCCAAAGTTTCAATGCGCATACCTTTAGAGGTAAGCAATACAATGAGGTGATAGATAAGGTCTGATGCTTCGTAAACAAAACCTTCTTCGGTACCGTTGGTAGCTTCGATAACGGTTTCTACGGCTTCTTCGCCCACTTTTTGTGCCATACGGTTTACACCTTTTTTGAACAGTGAAGTGGTGTAAGAACCTTCGGGCATTTCTTTATAACGTTTGTCAATAAAGTCTTGCAAGTATTTGATAAATGCCAAGCCGTCCATTTGGTTGGTTTCGCCAAAGCAAGTGTCGGCACCTGTGTGGCATACAGGACCCACTGGGTTTACCTTAATAAGTAGGGTATCGTTGTCGCAATCTTCTTTAATCGATACCACGTTTAAGAAATTACCGCTAGTTTCGCCTTTGGTCCAAAGGCATTTGCGGGTACGGCTATAAAAAGTTACTTTGCCAATTTCTTGGGTTTTGGCAAAAGCTTCTTGGTTCATAAAGCCCAACATCAATACTTTGCCTGTGGTATTATCTTGGATAATAGCAGGAATAAGTCCGCCTTGTTTTTCAAAATCTAGATTCATCTGACAGGGATATTTTGTGTTTTTAAATACTCTTTTAATTCGTCAATTTTAATTTCGCCAAAGTGGAAAACACTGGCAGCAAGAGCAGCATCGGCTTTTCCTTCAACAAAGGCATCTTTAAAGTGCTCCATAGCACCCGCGCCACCCGAAGCAATTACAGGGATGGTAAGTGCGTCTGCCAAGGCAGCCAAGGCTTCGTTGGGATAACCGGTTTTAACACCGTCGTGGCTCATAGAGGTAAATAGAATTTCGCCGGCACCACGTTCTTGTGCTTCTACAGCCCATTCTACTA
Source organism: Candidatus Enterocola sp. (assembly GCA_045635045.1). Classification (GTDB taxonomy): domain Bacteria; phylum Bacteroidota; class Bacteroidia; order Bacteroidales; family Paludibacteraceae; genus Enterocola. The sequence continues at coordinate 2,288 of JAZRBL010000055.1, forward strand.
GTTTACGCTCGGTAGGAATACGGCCACCGTTAAGGTAGCATACCCATTCGCCGTTTTCTTCTTGTTTAGCATCGATGGCTACTACGCATACTTGCGAGCCAAAGTTAGCGGCAATTTGGTTAATCAAATCGGGGTTGCGTAGGGCAGCCGAGTTGATAGATACTTTGTCGGCACCGGCTTTAAGCAAACGTTCTACGTCGCTAAGCTCGTTAATGCCACCACCAACGGTAAAAGGAATGCTTACGTTGGCAGCTACACGTTCTACTACGTCGGTAAAGGTTTTGCGGCCTTCGTGCGATGCGGTGATGTCTAAAATTACTAACTCGTCAGCACCGGCTTTGCTATAAAATGCGCCTAATTCGGCTGGGTCGCCAGCGTCGCGAAAGTTGACAAAATTGACGCCTTTAACGACTTTGCCGTCTTTTACGTCTAAACAAGGGATAATTCTTTTTGCTAACATATTATTTCAAAAAATCTTCTAACTGTTTTAGGGTAATGTGCCCTTCGTAAATGGCTTTGCCAAAAATAACGGCAGGTACGCCTGCAGCATCTAACTCAATAATATCGTTCATGTTGCTAACACCGCCGCTGGCAATGAGCCATAGGGTGGGGTGCGCCGCTAAAATTTCTTGGTAAAGTGCGGTAGATGGGCCTTGTAGCATACCGTCTTTGGCAATGTCGGTACAAATTACTTGGCTAACACCTTTTCCGATGTAATCTGCCAAAAAGTCGAGCAACTGGCAATCGGTGTTTTCTAACCAACCGGTTACAGCAATTTTTTTGTCTTTGGCATCGGCTCCCAAAATAATTTTATCGCTGCCGTATTGGCTTAGCCACGATAAAAATTGGTTGGGATTTTTTACGGCAATACTGCCGCCGGTTATCATGGATGCGCCGCTTTCAAAAGCAATGCGCAAATCGTCGTCTGTTTTTAAACCACCACCAAAGTCGATGGTAAGGTTGGTGTGGGTAGCAATGTTTTCCAATACCTTGTGGTTAACAATGTGTTGGGCTTTGGCTCCGTCTAAATCTACCAAGTGCAGGCGGGTAATGCCGTGGTCTTGGAACGATTTGGCTACCTCTAAAGGGTTTTCGTTGTATGTTTTTTGACGGTTGTAATCGCCTTGCGATAGGCGTACACATTTGCCGTCAATAATATCGATAGCTGGAATGAGTTGAATCATAACTGCAAAAAGTTCTCTAAAATGAGGCTACCCACATCGCCGCTTTTTTCGGGGTGAAACTGGGTGGCGTAAAAGTTATCTTTGTTCAGTGCTGCGCTAAAAGGACCGCTGTACTGGGTGGTGGCAATGGTATGCTCGCAAACCGGTACGTAATAGCTGTGTACAAAATACACGTAATCGTTCTCTTGGTTGCAGGCAAATAGAGGACCTTTTAGTTGCTCTATTTGATTCCATCCCATGTGCGGAATTTTTAATCCTTTTTGCCAAGTAAATTTTTTGACCGGAATGTCAAAAATACCCAAGGCATCTACGTTTCCTTCTTCTGAGTGCTTGCACAATAGTTGCATGCCTAAGCAGATGCCCAAAACAGGTTGGGTTAGGCTTTTTATAACTTGGTCTAACCCTGTTTTTTGTAAATATTGCATGGTGGTTGCCGCTTCGCCTACTCCAGGAAAAATGACTTTGTCTGCCTGCTGTAATAGGGTAGGGTTATCGGTTAAAATGGGTTCAATGCCCAAGCGTCTTAGCGCGTGTACTACCGAGTGGATATTGCCGGCGTTGTATTTTACAATGGCAACTTGCATGGTTTAACCAAATACAATGGTTTTGTTTTTGTAAACTAAAATTTTGCGTTCAATGTGTTTTTCAACAGCGCGCGAAAGTACTACTTTTTCTAGGTCTTGACCTTTGCGAATTAGGTTTTCGATGCTGTCTTTGTGCGAAATACGAGCCACGTCTTGTTTGATGATTGGACCTGCGTCTAATTCTTCGGTTACGTAGTGGCTGGTAGCACCAATAATTTTCACCCCACGTTGGTATGCTGCGTGGTAGGGTTTTGCACCCACAAAGGCAGGAAGGAACGAGTGGTGAATGTTGATAATTTTATGAGGGTACGCCTCAATCATGTTGGGCGTAATAATTTGCATGTAGCGAGCTAGTACCACAAAGGTAATGTCGTGCTCTTTAAGCAATTCCATTTCTCTGGCTTCTTGTTCTGCTTTGTTTTCTTTGGTAATGGGCAAGCAATAGTAAGGAATACCAAATTTTTTAGCAACGTGTTCCATATCGGGGTGGTTGCTAATGATAAGTGGAATTTCTACGTTCCAGTCGCCTGCTTCGTAGTGTGCCAAAAGGTCGTACAAGCAGTGTGCTTGTTTTGACACAAACAAGGCCATGCGAGGTTTTTGAGCATGGAAATAAATCTCAAATTCCATTTGGTATTTTTTTGCCAAAAGGGTATCGAAATACTCTTTTACTTTGTCGCGAGGGATTAAGAAATTTTCCAATTCCCATTCTACACGCATAAAAAATACTTTTTCGGCTTTATCTACGTGTTGGTCAAGGTAAATAATGTTACCTTTGTTGATATTGATAAATTCGGTTACTGCAGCAATAATGCCTTGTTTATCAGGGCAGTGTAATAGCAATACGGCCGTGTCTTTTTGGGCTTTTTCCATGTCTTTTTATCTGTCTTTTTTACGAAACGCAAATATACAAAAATATTGGCATATACAGAAAAAAATTGTACATTTGTTGATTCAAATTATTGGTGATTATTCGTACTTCGTACTCATCAGTACGTCGGTGAGTCGGTGAGGGCGAACCCTTCGACAACCCTTCGACAAGCTCAGGGACCGTTTGGTTTCTGCTCTCGACTTGCACAAAAATTCACCGATTCACCGATTCACCGATTCACCGATTAGTCATGAGGGCGAAGCCCGAATAAATAAACGAATAAACAATGAAATACTCCGAATCTGAACTCATCATCAACGGCGATGGAAGCGTATTCCATTTGCATTTGTTGCCAGGACAGCTGGCCGACAAGGTTATTTTAGTGGGCGATCAAAACCGTGTAGACAAGGTGGCTGCCTTTTTTGATAGCATTGAGTGTACGGTGCAAAATCGCGAGTTTAGAACCATTACGGGACGCTTCAAAGACAAGCGAATTTCGGTGGTTTCTACGGGTATTGGAACCGATAATATCGACATTGTTTTAACGGAGTTAGATGCCTTGGTAAACATCGATTTGCAGACGCGCGAAGATAAAGAAAATGAAACAAAACTTTCTATTGTTCGCATAGGAACATCGGGAGGATTGCAACCTTTTACGCCAGAAGGCACTTTTGTGGTTTCGGAGTACGGAATTGGCTTTGATGGATTGCTCAATTATTATGCCGGACGCGATGCGGTTTGCGACCTTAATTTTGAAAAAGCTTTTGTGGCGCAAACAGGTTACGATGCGCGTTTTGCAGCGCCTTATTGCATTGCTACATCTGGCCGTTTAACCCGTCAAATTGCAGGCGATGACATGGTGCTAGGTACGACCATTTCGGCTCCGGGTTTTTATGGTCCGCAGGGCAGGGCCATTCGTATTCCATTGCACGATGCATCGCTCAACAATAAAATAATGCAGTTTGAATACGAGGGACATCGCATTACGAATTTTGAAATGGAAGGTTCTGCCATTGCAGGGTTATCGGCCTTGTTAGGGCACGATGCCACCACGGTTTGCCTGATTATTGCCAACCGATTGGGCAAACGCTTTATTGGCAGCTACGACGAAAAAATGAAAGAACTGATTCAAACGGTGCTTGAAAGAATTTAAAAATTCTTTCAAGTCAAAAGTCAAAGGTCGCAAGTAGGGACCGCAGAATCGTTTAATCGTAATAAAATAAACGATTCAACGAATAGGAACCGTCCTTCGACAAGCTCAGGGACCGAATTTGAATAAACGTATAACCGAATAACCCACTATATATGAACATTATTGATTTAATTGGAAAGACACCTTTGTTAAAGGTAAGTGACGATTTAAACATTTATGCCAAAGCAGAGTTTTTGAACCCTGGAGGGAGTATCAAAGATAGGGTAGCCAAAAATATGATAGAACAGGCCGAAAAAGAAGGCCGTTTACGCCCTGGTATGACCATTATTGAGCCTACATCGGGTAATACCGGTATTGGTTTGGCCTTGGTAGGCGTGCGCAAAGGCTACAAGGTGATTATTGTCATGCCAGAAAACATGAGCGAAGAACGCAAACGCATTATTCGTTGTTTAGGAGCTGGTTTGGAACTTACCCCCAAAGAATTAAGCCTAGATGGAGCCGTAAAAAAAGCCGAAAGCATAGCGGCCGAATTGGGCGAGAATGCCTTTATTCCACAACAATTTGTTAACCCCAATAACCCTGCCATTCATTACCAAACCACCGCACAAGAGTTGTGGGAGCAAATGGACGGCCAGATAGATATTTTTGTGTCGGGATTGGGTAGTGGAGGTACGCTACAAGGCATTGGCAAGTTTTTAAAAGAAAAGAACCCCAACATTAAGGTGGTGGCAGTAGAGCCCAAAGATGTGTCGGCTTTGTTGGGTCACGAGCCTGGATTGCACCAAATTCAGGGCATTGGCGATGGGTTTGTACCCGAGGTACTCGATACTACATTGATTGACGAAGTAGTGGAAGTGTCGGATGCCGATGCCATTTATACCACCCGTAAAATGGCCGAAGTGTATGGTTTGCTGTGTGGAACCTCGTCGGGCGCTAATGTGTGGGCGGCTATTCAAATGGCCAACAAATACGGCAAAGACAAGCGTGTTGCCACCATTTTGGCCGACAGAATTGAACGCTATTTTAGCACCAACTTGCTGTAAACTGTCGCTTGTCGCAAGTCGCAAGTCACCGTTTAGTCGATTCGTCAAATTTACTTATTCCAAGTGTGGCTAAAGCTATAAGCTATACGAAATACACCCCTGATGTTACCCACGCGGTAGTCGGGGGTTAATTTTTTGCCTTCCCAGTGGCCGTAGGCGGCATTGGTGTATTCGCATTCCAATCCAATGCCCAAGCCTTTGTAGTTAAACTCGGCCGATACTGCACTTTTAATAATGTCGCTTACGTTCGATCCTGCTCCGTAAAGTTGAAGGCATTCTTGGTCGGCTCCAAAGGTTTTTAAGTAGCCGGCAAATACGTTAAAACGCCATTTTTTGCCGTAACTAGCGCATACGTAAGCTGCCATTTGGTCTAAATTGGCGTAAGTGGCTTGTAGGTTTTCTGCATCTTCGGCTACCAAACCATAACCACCTACTACTACCAAGTGCGATAGGTTTTGCCCGCCTAAAATACGGGCATTAAACAACCAATTGTCATTTTTGTATTCGGTGTAAATAGTGCCCGATGCACTGTGCAAGGGCATGCTTTGTACGGTTTGTCCTATGCTAGAGGTAAAGGTGTGTTCTATATTTTGGTAGCGGTACTCGCCCATAATGCCGTACTTCCACCCATCTGTAGTGCCTGTAAACCCTATAATGGCTTCGGGGCGAATGTATTTGATGCCTTCGGTAACAAAGGCAGCCGTTAGTTTAAAAGAAGGAGTAGCTTGCCACTCGTACCTAATTTGAGGCGAACGGTTAATAATGCCTGTTGGGGTGCCTCCGTTAAGGGTCAGTACATTGGGAAAAATGCCGTCGTAGTAGGGGTGCCAGGTTTGTCCAGCTAACCAAGTGTGGTTTTTGTAACGCACCGAAGCGTAGGCATGTCGTAGTCTAAATACGTCTACAAAATCTTTGGTGCCACAAAAATCGCCCTCTATGTGCGCTCCTAGCGTTAAGTGGTTTTGGGTGTAGGCGTATTTTACCCCAATGCGCGATGTAATGGCCAAAAAGGCTGCATTTACCTTGGCATTTTTATCGTACCCGTAGTCGTCTAGCTCTATGGGTTTGGGATAGATGCAAATAAGGCCACTTTTTGACTCAATATTTTCTCTGCTATTAACGTACATTTCGCTCCTAGCAAACCCGTATAGGGTAATGTCGTGGTGAGCGATGGTGGTACTGTCTGTATTTTTTGCCAAGGCAATGCTTGTTATTGCCAATAATATTGAGGTAAAAAGGGCCTTTTTCATGCGGTATAAGAAGTTTCTTTTTTGCGGCGCAAAGGTACAAAAAGAAAACTACTTATATTATTTACGACCAGTAAAGTTGTCCATTCCGTGGAAAATTCCTACTACTTCGCCAAAAATAAAGTCGAACAAGAAAGTAGGAAGAATACCTTGCCAAAAACGGATAAAATGGAAACCAAATGGAATGCCTTTAAAGTTTTGGTTCTTTTCGATGGCTTTGATAATCTTTTTGGCCGTTGGTTCGGGTTTTAAAATAGGGAAGAAGCGCGATTTAACGCCGTTAAACATGCCTGTGCTAATGTAGTATGGAGCTACGGTGCTTACGCGTACCTTGCTTTTTTGTTGTTTTAATTCCAAACGAACCGAGTCTGACCAACCGGTTACCGCCCATTTACTAGCGGCATAAACCGACATACGAGGGTTAGAGATAAGACCGGCTGCCGATGCAATGTTGCACACGTGACCAAAGTTACGTTCTATCATTCCGGGTAAAAATTGCAAAGCTACCAACATAGGAGCTGTACCGTTAATGTTCATGGTACGAATAATGTCTTGGGTAGATTGCTTATCGAACGTGTTGTTATTGGCCACAATGCCAGCGCAGTTAATAACAATGTCAATTTGACCACAGTTTTTAATGGCTACTGCAGCAGCTTGTTCTACTGCTTCGGGGTTAGAAACGTCTACTTTTTGGGTGTATACTTTACCAAGGGCTTGCAATTCTTGTTGGGTGTTGGCCATATTGGCTTCGTTAATGTCCCATATTACCAAACTTTTTGCTCCTTTTTGAAGCACCATGCGGCCCATTATACGGCCAATGCCAGAACCACCTCCTGTAATAAGAACGTGGCTGTCTTTTACTTTTGTCATGACAATGTGAGTTAAAATTTTGCACAAAAGTAGTTGTTTTGTGCAAAATGGCGCATTTTAACTGCACAAAAGTACTTAAAATGTGCAATTTTTACGTTTTTTGTAGTAAAATGAAACCAGTTTGTAATACTACCACACAATGCGTTGGGTAGTTTGGTTTAGTTTTAGGATGTACATGCCCTTGGGAAAAGATAGCATGTTGATGTTGTGTGTAGTAGAAGCAATGTGATAGGCAGCTACTTTTTGTCCTAAAATATTGTAAAGTACAATTTGGGTAGTACCACTTAAGTTTACGATGTGTAGTTGCGTGCCTTGAATATAACCCGTTGGTTTGTCTGTTTGCAGCGTATTTACCCCCGTAGGAGGGTTGGCTGTTAAAGCAAGACGGGCACCGTAGTAGCTAACGCGGGTGTTGTCGAAAGCATACGATCTGGCGGCAATGCGGCATAGGGTAGCAGGGCGCATGTAAACCCCACCGCGCAATACGCGGTACGTGCCGTTGGCAGGGCCTGTTGGGTTGGTTTGGCTATTGGCCGTGTAGTTGCCGTAAAGGTCGCTGCACCATTCCATAACGTTGCCACTCATGTCGTATAAACCTAGTTCGTTGGGTTTTTTAAGCCCCACTTTTTGGGTGCTTTCAGGGCTGTTTTCTACGTACCATGCCACTTCGCTAGCGGTGTTAGAACCAGCATATACGTAACCTTGGCTTTGCTTGCCCCCGCGCGCAGCATATTCCCATTCGGCCTCGGTTGGCAAACGGAAAAATTCGTCGTCAGATAGTTGTTGGGTGTAATGACAAAAGTTGTTAAGTGCCGTAATAAAACGTTGTACGTCGTTGTAGGTAATGTAGTAGGCAGGGTATTGATTGCCTAAACCTGCCCCCTCAAACCATTGTTGTTCAAATTCGGCATTGGGTGTTTCGTATAGCAAGGTTTCCCATAGCTCTTGGGTAATAAGGTAGGGGGCCATGTAAAAATCAGCCACCGTAACGGCGTGTACCGGATTTTCGTTAAAGTCGGCACCGGCTTCGTAGCCAGGTAGGGTATTGTCGGTGTTTTGTGCCCCCATGTTAAAGGTGCCGCCCTCTACAAAGTTCATGGTAAAGGTAACATCCCCAATTGTAAAGGAACGTGTTTGTGCTTGACATAGCATAAAACCACCCAAAAACATCAGTAGAAAAACAGCTGCCCATTGGTAAAAAAAATGTGGTATTGTGTATTTTGTAATCATGGAGTTTTATTTATAGGTGTCGTGTACGAAGATAATAAAAAAAATGATTATTTTTGCCCTTTCTTTAACTTAAAATTAACAATTCTATGAGTGAAAATCAAAAAATCCCGCCCATTTATGTGCCTGTGCTGGTTATTTTATTCCTGGTTGGCATGTTGGTGTTGGTCATTAAAACCTTTGGTGTAGATTCGTTGGCAGGGGGCAGTCAGATAGCCTTGTTAATGACTTCTATGGTTTGTATCTTGTTGGGTACACTGGTATATAAACGCACCTGGGACGATTTTGAACAGCAAATTAAAGAGGGCATTGGTGGTGTTGGATCGGCGGTTATTATTTTGCTCATTATTGGTGCTCTAGGTGGCGCTTGGATGGTGAGTGGGGTAGTTCCTACGCTAATTTACTACGGTTTGCAAATTATTCACCCTTCTGTTTTTTTGGTAGCAACGTGTATATTGTGCTCGCTAGTTTCGTTGGTAATTGGTAGCTCTTGGACTACCATTGCAACCGTAGGTGTGGCACTTATTGGCATTGGTCAGGCACTGGGTTTTTCGCCCGAGTTGATTGCCGGTGCCATTTTATCGGGTGCTTATTTTGGCGATAAAATGTCGCCTTTGTCCGATACTACGGTAGTTGCAGCATCATCGTCCGATACTCCTTTGTTTGAACACATTAGGTACATGATGATTACCACTGTACCTTCTATGTTGATTACCTTGGTTATTTTTACCGTTATTGGTTTTGTGCATCCTGCCGTGGGTAATTCATCGCCCGAAGAACTAATTACTGCCTTGCACGATCGTTTTGTTATTTCGCCTTGGTTGTTATTGGTGCCTGTGTTTACCGCCATTTTGATTGCTAAAAAATTGCCTCCTATTGTAACGTTGTGTTTGTCTACAGCCGTAGCCATTTTGGTAGCGGTGTTTGTGCAACCCGATAACCTTTACGAGGTAGCAGGCGAACAAAACTTGTTTAAAGGAGCGATGATTGCTTTGTACGGCACTACCGAATTGGCATCGGATAACAAGTTGTTGGTAGAATTGATTGATACCAGCGGCATGGCAGGTATGTTGCATACCGTTTGGTTGGTGTTATGTGCTATGACCTTTGGCTCTTGCATGAAAGCATGCGGTTTTGTAGAAAGTATGACCAATTTCTGCGCCAAACTCATTACCAAACGTACCTCGTTGGTGGCCACTACCGTTACATCGGGTTTCTTTTTTAACGTTACCACTGCCGACCAATACTTAAGCATCATTTTAACCTCTAACTTGTATAAAAACGTATACAAAGAAAACGGTTACGAAAGCCGCTTGTTAAGCCGTTCGTTAGAAGACGGTGCAACGGTAACTTCGCCTTTGGTGCCATGGAGTACTTGCGGTATGACACACTCTACCATTTTGGGCGTTTCTACCTTTTTGTATTTCCCTTACTGCTTTTTCTGCTACATAAGTCCCATCATGTCTATTATTGTTGCTGCATTGGGCTATAAAATTTTCAGAAACGGCAAAAAAGTGAACGCGAAAGAAGCGACTGCGTAAAGAGTTATCGGTCCCTGAGCTTGTCGAAGGGTATTGTATGAACGAAATTGTAAAGCCAGTCCTTAGGGGCTGGCTTTGTTGTGTTTAGAGGGATAATATCACGTTTTCAGTTGTCGCAAAATTTGCGACAACTCGTTCTGATGGTTTACTCAAGTAAATCTGTTATTCTGATATTGAGTACTTGTGCAATGTCGTACAAGGTGTAAATGGTGAAATTATGAGTGCCTCGCATCCATTTTGATATCTCAGAAGGACGTTTGTTCATTCTCTCTGCAAGATTTTTTTGATTCATATTGTTTTGCTTTAGATACAAATCGATCTTATCAGAAATGCGCAACGACATTTCTAATTTACCATTTAAGTTGCTAGGGATGTTTTTTACACACTCTGTAAATAATTGATTTGCATTCATAGGTGTTAGGTAATAAGGAATGCTAAGGTAAGAATTATCCTTAATTCACCTATAAGTGAATCAAAGATTTTGCAATTTTGATGAAAGGTGGAATGAAATACCATGTTGAACGACATTGCGCAGAATAAAAAAATTAGTATCATTCACCCTCACTTTTCTTTTGTTCTGCATCGATTAATTGAGTCAGTTCCTTTTTAACTCATAGACCTTTTTTCCTGCCTTTGTTTGTGTATCTATTTCTACTTTAATTATCATATTATATTTCGGAAAACGCAGTTATTTAGGGGCTAAATTTATAGGAAAACGCACCTTTTTGGTAGTGATTTTTATAGGAAAACGCAGTTGAATTAAAAAAATGTATTATATTTGCGCTAGTAATGAGCAAGTTATATGTTGTACAGAAAAATTACAAAAAGTATAGAAAAATACCTCTCGTCAGATGCTGATAGAATGCTGCTAATTGAGGGGGCTAGACAGATAGGCAAATCGTATATTATTCGTCATGTAGGAGAAAAAATGTTCCAAAACTATATTGAAATAAATATGGAGGAGGATAAACTAGGTGATAGAATTTTTGCAGAAGCTAAAACTACCAAAGATTTCTATATGGCCTTGAGTTTGGTTGCTGGCGATAAAATGAAGGAGAAAGAGAATACGCTTGTGTTTATAGATGAGATACAGGCGTACGACCATCTTTTAACGTTGGTAAAATTCTTGATGCAAGAAAAGAAGTTTACATACATTGCTAGCGGTTCTTTGCTAGGAGTAACGTTAAAAAATACGCAGTCTGTTCCCATTGGCAGTTTGGATATACAGCACATGTATCCTCTGGACTTTGAAGAGTTTCTGTATGCCAATGGAGTGGGGAATTTGGCTATTGAGGCAATGAGAGACAGTTTTAATAACGCTCAAGCTTTGTCTGATTCCATGCACAACAAGATGATGGATCTCTTTAAGAAATATTTGTTGGTGGGTGGAATGCCAAAAGCAGTTGAGGTATTTGTGGAAAATCGAAATGTAGTAGAGTTTCGTTCTATTCAGCATGAGATTCATGGTTTATACGGAATAGATGCTTCTAAATACGAGGAAGAACACGATAAAAAATTAAAGATACGTCGTATTTTTGATATGATACCTTCTAACCTTGAGAATAAAAAGAAAAGGGTGGTGATGAAAGAAATTGAGGATAAAAGTTGGAAAAGGGCTGCCGATTATTCGAATGAATTTGATTACCTAATTTCAGCAGGCATCGCATTAGAAGTAAAAGCAATAAGTAAACCATCGTATCCTTTAATAGAGAATAGCGGTAAGAATCTGTTAAAACTCTACTTGAACGATGTTGGATTACTTTCTAGTATATTCTATCGTAACAACATCAAGGCGGTGATGGAAGATATTAAGAGTATTAACCTAGGGTCTGTGTACGAAACGGTTATCGCCCAAGAGTTAAAAGCCCATGGCTACAACCTCTATTATTATGATAATAAGAAAAACGGCGAGGTTGATTATTTGATTGACGATGCCGATAATTTATCTATTATCCCAATCGAAGTGAAATCGGGCAAAGATTATACCATTCATAGTGCTTTGGATAAATTTATAGCGAACGATGAGTATAGCATCAAGAAAGCCTATGTGCTATCAAATGAGCAAAAAGTTTATAAAGAGAACGGTATAACCTATATTCCTATCTACTATATTATGTTCTTCCAAAACATCTCTAATGTAGTAGGAGAGTTCTTGGATTAGTGCCCATACTGACAAAAAATCCCCGAAAGTTTTCTTATGCTTTCGGGGATTTTATTTTTTACTTCGTTAGGCTTATTCAACGTCGGGAGCACGGTCGCCCTCAAGCCCTGCTTCTTGTACTTTCTTTTTCATTACCGCTTCGGCGCAAGCCGAACGACAAATATTTCCCAAACAAACAAAATTTTCATGCTAATAGGGTAATTATTGTTTAATGATGGCAACTTTGTTTTCGATGCGTTCAAAACGAACCGTTCCGTTGGTAACTGTGGCTGTTTGGCCAGTGTATAGCTCGGTTACGGTGGTGCCATTGGCAAAGGCGCCGCCCAATTGGATGGTTTCGCCACCCTCTACCGCCAAACGAATTACCAAAGTATCGGTGTTGTTGTATCGTACGCAAGTATGCGTGTCGATGATACGTTGTTTGCCTGTTCCAATAACGGGGTTGGCTCTTCTAATAGTGCCTAATTTTTGGTAATGCGCCAGTAGGGTACTGTCGATGCTGTTCCAATTCATATCGGAACGGAAAGCCTGAGCGCTGTCTACGTTGTATTGTGCATCGCTTAGCGGACGGCGGGTTTCGTCGCCATAGAATACTTGTGCCACGCCGGGCGATAGCAAGAACGTGGTAGCGCAGTTAATCATGTTATCCATCTTGGCATCGCGGTTGTAAGAGTTGTTGAGGTAGTTAAACGAGTGCCAATTGGGGTATTTTTGCAGGCTATCGGAGTAAGCTTGCCAGGTATAAACAATGCCGTCTAAATCGCCCGATTTGGGGAAATAGAAATTCACCATCGACGAGAATCCAGCTTCGGCATAATCGGCTTTGTAGTCGATGCTTGCTTTGTCAAAGTCGCCTGTCATGTAAAAGGCATCGGTCCATTGGCTGGCAGGGTCTTCGGGGTGATTTTTGCGCCAGGTGGCAAGGGCTTGGTTGCAAGCGTCCGATAATTCTTTCCAACGATACAGGTGGGTATTTTCTACAATGTCGCATCGAACACCGTCAATACCAAATTCTTCTACCCACGATGCAATCCAGGCAGCTACGTATTGAGATGGGTTCCATTTATGGTCTTTGCGTAGTTTTACCGCCGATGGATTTACCCATGCGTCGTTTTTATGGCCTTCTTTTTTCCATTTTTTCTTTAAGAAATCGGGAATTTTAACGGTTTTGGTGTTTTCGTCTTTAAAATCGGGCATGCCAAACAGGGTGGCTTGCAAGGGGTGGTTTTCGTCCCATCCTTCGTCGGGCATGCGTACCCAATCGCGGTTGTACCAACCTTTCCAGTTCAGTCGGTTGGCATAAAAGGTATCGTAACTCCAGTCTTTGATGTGTTGTGCCGCTTCTTGTTCGGTTAAACCCGTTTTAGCAAAACCATATTGCACAGCATCTAACAAGGTGGGGTAGCCAGGGTCGTTGATATTGGCGCCCAGCATAACGCGAATGCCTTGTGCGTGCAGCAAGTTTACCAATTCTCTAAACTCTTCTACGGTGCCGTAGTTTTTATCAATTTGTGTGTAGTCCAATGGATAGTAACCGTGGTATCCGTAGTGGGGGAAATCGTTGATAGAACCGCTTCCCGTCATCCAACCATGAATTTGTTCGTACACATCGGTCATCCATACCACGTCAATGCCCAAGTTGGTAAAGTATCCTTGGCGCGCTTTTTCTAGCATGCCTTTAAAGTCGCCCCCATGAAAGGTGGCAGCATTCAGTTGCTCGGTGCCGTAGTCGTTGATGCGGCCGTAGTTAACATCGTTGGTAACATCGCCGTTGGCAAAACGGTCGGTAATTACAAAATAAACCGTTGCATTGCCCCAAGTGAAATTGTCTTGTGCATTTCCTGCTAATGTTACAAGAAATAGCGAAATGAGTGTAAGAAATGTGTTTTTCATAGTCCTTTTTATATCTCCTCTAAATCCTGTTGAATTTTTGCTTCGGTATTTTGCGAATCACGATATTTAATAACCACCATGCCCTCATAAAAACCAGAAGTCTTTTCGATAGATAACTCTATACTTCCACCCGTTACTTTCCATGAACTAAACCACACCGCTCTTCCATCATGAACTTTTGCCATTAAACTTGTATTTGTTTCAGAATAAGAAGGATTTCTTTCTTTTGTGATAGTTGGTTTACCATATTTACGGGTATATAACTCTTTGTAATAGTCGTAGGTATTTACAAGCGTTTTCCACTCATTGCTCGCATCAAACATTACAGCTACTGCAAAAACATTTTCGCCGTCATCTGTAGCAGCAACCCCAATAGTTGCATTTTTCCCCGTAAAATCTCCTTGAAAAATGGCAACATTATTTTCTTTACCTACATACAATAACCCCTTTTTGCTTAACTCTTTACAAAATTCCGTCATACTACCTTCTATAGGTATTCCTTTAAACGAAAGGTGTTCTTGTGCAGCCATAGCAAGAGT
>JAZRBL010000056.1:0-2635 GCA_045635045.1 Candidatus Enterocola sp.
GGGAAAACCTACATACCCAAAACCGCGGTTAACGTGTAGGTATTGGTCGCCTTGTTGGTATGTTCCGTCCCAATAGGGATGCATTAAAGAGGCGGGCGAAAAGTGCATTCCCCAAAAGTCTACGCCCATTTGCATAGCATGGGTATGTCCGCTAAGGGTTAGTAGTACATTTTTGTGTTGCCTAATGGAATCTATCCAAGCAATAGGGTCGTGCGATAACATAATAGCCACAACGCTGTCTGGTACGCTTTGCATGGCTTTGCTCACACTGCCGTGCGAACCAAATGGGGGACGGCTAATGTTTTGTACTCCGCAAAGGTAGATAGAGTCTTGCCCTCTTTTAATAGCTACCGATGAGTCGTTTAGCAGCTGAAATCCTAGTTTTTTGAAAGCATCGTTAACAGCAAGGGTATTTTGCAACGAATCTATATCGTTGCGCCATTTGTTGTAATGCGAGTAGTCGTGGTTTCCTTTGCATGCCCATTTTCCATCGCGTGCTTCTAGTTGCTTAAAAAGTTCTTCCCAACCAATGGTTTCATCGGCATAACAGTTTACCAAATCGCCCGTAAATACCACTAAATCAGGTTCTAGGTTGTTGATGGCTTGGGGAAGTTGTCTTACCCAATACTCATCTTTTAGCAAACTACCTAAATGCAAATCGGACAATTGTACAATTTTATAGCCATCAAAAGCTTGGGGTATTTGTGGGCTGTTAATCACAATGGTGCGTTGTTGCATTTCGGTTCTGCCAATGCACAATCCGTACATAACAAGCATAAATCCCACAGCCGCCAAAACCATGCCGATGCGGTGCTTGTTAAACATGCCAAAGGGCAAATACAACCATTTAGGGAGGTAGATAGCAAAAAACAGCGTACCAAAAATAAGTACCGGTAGCATGTGTATGCTGTATAACATGCCTACTATCATACCCACAACCGACAATCCAAATACAATATTGCTAATTAGCTGGACGTACCAAAGGGGTTTAAGGTTGTCTTTTATTGCTTTGCGCCAAAGTAAAACTTCGGGCAACACGCAAATAAATAAAACGCCTATGATGTAAACTATAAGGTGCATTCTATTTGGTTGGTTTCTGGGTTATAATCTACGGTAAAAGTACTGCCAACAGGTATATCTTCGCTTACTAGTTTTTCGGATATGGCATTCTCGATGTATTTTTGAAGGGTACGTTTAAGCGGACGCGCGCCAAATTGTAAATCATATCCTTCTGTGGCCATTTTGTTTTTTGCTAAATCGGTTACAATTAGCTGGTAGCCAATTTCTTGAATGCGTTTTAGTACTTTTGTTAGCTCTATATCAATAATTTGAATAATATCTTCTTGCTTCAATTGGTCAAAGATAATAATCTCATCGATACGATTTAAAAATTCGGGCGAAAAATTCTTTTGTAAAGCTTTTCGAATTACTCCTTGCGCATACGAGGTATCTGCCTGACGTGCTGCGGTAGCAAATCCGACGCCTTGGCCAAATTCTTTTACCTGACGGGTACCGATGTTGGACGTCATGATGATAATGGTGTTTTTAAAGTCCACTTTTCTGCCATTGCTATCGGTTAGGCAGCCTTCGTCCAATACTTGCAACAGCAAGTTGAATACATCGGGGTGCGCCTTTTCAATTTCGTCGAACAACACAATAGAATAGGGGTTGCGGCGTACTTTTTCGGTAAGCTGACCGCCTTCTTCGTAGCCCACGTATCCGGGAGGCGCTCCAATAAGGCGCGAAACGCTGTATTTTTCCATGTATTCGCTCATGTCTACGCGAATAAGACCATGGTTGGTAGGGAACATAAAGTCGTTTAACACCTTGGTTAAGTAGGTTTTACCTACGCCAGTAGGCCCTAAGAACATAAACGAGCCAATGGGGCGGTTGGGGTCTTTAAGGCCCACCCGGTTGCGCAATATGGCTTTGCTCAACAAATCGATGGCGCCATCTTGGCCAATTACTTTGCTTTTTAGCGTACTGTTTAAGCGGCGCAATTGGGTGTATTCGGTTTCGGCAATGCGGCTTACGGGTACACCCGACATCATCGAAACAACCTCTGCCACTTTTTCGGCATCAATGGTAATGGCATTCTTTTTCGATTCATTTTCCCATGCTGCTTGTTGTTGGTTAAGTTCTGCTTGCAAGGCTTGGCTCTTGTCTTTGTATTCGTTGGCCAACTTAAAGTCCTCGTCTTGTACTGCTTTGAGTTTTAATTGGTTAGCCTCTGCAATTTGTTTTTGCAACTCCATAATAGCGGGTGGAGTAGAACAATCCAACAAGTGCGTACGCGAACCAGCCTCGTCTAAGGCATCGATGGCTTTATCGGGGAAGGCACGGTCGGTAATGTAGCGATTGGTTAAATCAACGCAAGCTTCCAAGGCATCGTCGGTATAAATAACGTTGTGGTGTTCCTCGTAGCGTTTTTTGATGTTGCGTAGAATGGTTAATGTTTCGTCTGCAGTGGTGGCAGGAACCACAATTTTTTGGAAACGACGTTCCAATGCCCCGTCTTTCTCAATGCTTTGGCGGTATTCGTTGAGCGTGGTTGCCCCAATGCACTGAAATTTGCCACGTGCCAAGGCGGGCTTCATCATGTTGGCAGCGTCCAAACTACCAGGGGTAGAGCCTG
>JAZRBL010000057.1:0-10786 GCA_045635045.1 Candidatus Enterocola sp.
GGTATTTACAGGTATATGCGTGGGTAAGGTTAAAGCTACGGAAATTCTCTTGGAACCATGGAATACGCATCAAAGCGTTGCAACTTACTTGCCAGTTGGGCAAGAACGACCAAAACGTTGGAATTGCCGACAAATCGACCGTTTCGGTAGAACGTCCACCGTATGCTGCCAAGAAGGCTGGCACCAATACGTCGTCAGAGTTAAGCGCATAAGGCGTTATGGGGTTGTACTTGTTTTGCAAACGCGACTGAATGGCACTGCGATACGACAAGAAACGATTAAACAAGTCGGTTCCTGTACCTGCAAAGGCTGTTCCAATGGCTACGTAACTCATCGAGAAACTACCATTTAAGGTGGTCAATTGGTTCTCGCCTTTAGCACCGCTTAAACGCACATCGCGGTTTTCTACCAATTGTCTGTCAGCAGCTACGTTAATTTTAAAGCCGGGGAAGGGCTCTACCAAAGCGGTTGCCTTAAAGGTTTCGTTGTGAATAAATTGAACCGGATTGTAAATAGCATCGGATGTAATTAACCAATCGTTGTTCAATGCTCTATCTAACATATCTTGGCTTTGAATACCCATAACAAAATCAAAGCCAGGGGCCGTCATGTCGTTGTAGCTGGTTAAACCTAAACAAGTAACACTGGGTTTAAAGCCTGGCAATACCATACCATCTGTTTGAGCATAATTGAACGATACATTACGCACCATCATCAACACACGTGCCGCTACATCCAACGCCACATTTCCTGCTGGCTGAGCACCACCGGTTTGTACATTTACAGACACCTCAACATCATCTTTGCCTGTAATAATAATGGTATTGGCATCTTTCACCTTGTAGCTCAGTTTATACGCCTTTCCATCCAAGGTAGCTTTTACGCGTGGGCGTTGGTCGTTCAAGCGGTGACGCACCTCGACGGTTTGACCTTTACGTAAAATTACTTGCTTATTAAAATTACGCACCGGCTTTTTGCGTTGCGAAGCACGCGTCGAGGAAAATTTCTTGTTCACCTCTTTTAGGTACGATGATTTATTGTACAACGATTCAAAATTCAACTTTCCATCTACTTGCCACATACCTTTACTGGTAGCGGTATTGGCAATAACATCGGTTCCGTGCATCCATTGATAGGTACCATCGTACTTAAAGTTACCGGTTATCCAATTAAACACAGGCATTTTGTTAAATGGAACCGCCCACGATGCTGTAAAGCGTTGGTTGTAATCTTGTGGCGAACCCAGCTCGCGCAAACTTGCCCAAACCGTATCTTTCCACATTTCAAACTCATCGGGATACAATTTGCTATTAATACCCCCATCGTTTTCATTAATCAACGAACGGTTAGAGGTAGTTAGGGTTAACTTCAGATTTTTGGTCAAATCCCACGCAAAGTCAAAGTCGTTGTTCCACATAAAATCGGTGGCAAACGAAGGATCGATATCGGCATCGGGGTTTTCAAAATCGCGAACCACTTGTTCGTAATAGTTACGAATAAAGTTGGTTTTGAACGAAATCAATTTAGGTGCATAGTAGAAACCAAAGTCGGTTAACCAATCGGCATGTTTCGATTTCTTTAAAGCCTCAATTTTGGCAAAAGGTTCTACCGGAGTAGGCGACCACGAGAACTCGTAAGACCCGTAAGCATTGCAATACTGTTCCACTTCGCGCGTGGTATTGGGGTCGCGCGATAGGGTTTCTGAGAACGAACCACCAATGGTAAAGTTAGATGGGTCCCAAGGACGAGGTCCTTTAGAACTGCTCATGCCCACACGAATAGAAGGAACCGACAAACTTTGGGTAATGGTCATATCTTGCGCCACACTCAAAATAGAATCGCGCATGGTTTTAGAGGGGGTCGACTCCAAGGCATCGCTCAATAAAATATCCTTGTCCAATGGATTGTATTTGGGGTTCACTATCTCTTGCGATAGCGAATAGCGAACAGGCAAGGTAACATTGGCCTTTTCGGGGAACAGTTTACCCAATTCGATGCTGGCGTTGACGTTGTATTGGTAGTAATCGTCTTGGCGACGTTCTTGTACCTTTTGTTCTACGCCACCGTAACCAATGGTTTCCAAGCGACCAGCTGCATTTACCTTGATAAAATCTGACAACGCAATGTCTAAGTTGGCACGTGCTGCTACACCCCCTTGTTCGTCAAACTCGGTTAGCAACAACTCGTCTACCCATACCTCTACCGATTTTTGAGAACGAGCACCGTTTCTAATACCAATCATCAATACCTCAACCTCGCCCAAACTAGGATTACCCACAATGGTCATCCTATTGTTTGGATTATTGGGGTCCATGGTAGAATAAGGAGTTAAGTTGGTAACCGCCGATCCAGAACGTGCTTTTTCTTCGTTACGTGCCTTTTTTAAATCGGTTAAGAAATCAAGTGGCAAAGTAATTTTATTGGCTTTAGGCCATACGGTTTCTCTATCGGAAGTTATATTATTAGAATACTGACCTTCGGGCGTCAAGGTAAGTGGCACCTCGTACTCGTAATAGTTGTTTTGATAGTCGGAACCCATTCTAATAAACAACTTCATTTCGCCATCCTGAATATTGGTAGCATCGTCTGGCAAGGCTTCGGCATGCACAAACATTTCTAGCTGACCATACTGACGCATATCATAACCACCCAATTTCTTGTACAAAGCGCGTGCATCTTTGGGCGATAAGTTATGCACCTTCATCAACATAGACTGCTCGTTTTCTTGACGAACTTGTTGTTGACTAGGGTCAATTTCGCGGGTTACACCCGGAGGCAATACGTAATTAACAGGGGTTTTATCGGCGTTTTCTTCGATGCTTACCGACGACACCTCAATCATGGCATTGTCTTGATAATAAGCAGGGTCTAACTCTTTGGTATAGGTACGCCAATCGCCTTTAACCAACTCCATGGTAGCAAAACGCAAGTTAATATCTTCCACAAAATCGGTTAAATACATGCGCATAAAGCGAATGGATTTAAAGCTCTTAATACCGCCCTTGGCTTGGTAGCTAGCAGCATCGCGCAATGGCACTTTAAATTGATACCAGTTAACGGTTCCTGTCGTTCCGTCTTTAAGGGTTACAGTAGCTGTAACACGGTCTGTAATAAAGTTTTGACCCACCATCATATCCCCAGGACGCAACGAAATGCGGTACTCAAAATACTTTTCGGAATCGCCCATGGTATTGTCCAAGTTAACGTCCTCTACATCCGGATTATTGGTAGATGCTGTGGTATACGACTCCGTTTCGGAGGTGGCTTGCGAGTTACCCTCGGTACCGTTGTAGTAACGATAACGATCCAATACACTCACTTCTTTGGCATCGTAGTCAGAGCCCCTGTAGTGGTGGAAATTATCGCCCGCAGGGTCGTTTAATGGCGAGAAAGGATCGTTTTCCATGCGTTCCAATGCCGAAGCATTTAACTTAGCACGCAACTGGTTTACAAAGTTTTTGTACGTTTCGTGTTCAAATTCTTCTTCGGTGTGCAAACCATTTAAACCGGTATCTTGTTTTTTGCGGGCATCCACCGCATTGTCAAAGGCATACACTACCGATTGCTTGGTAGGGGCTTTACCCCATTGCGTTTCAACTACATTATCGGCTAAAGCCTCTACAGGCATGCCGTTTTCGTAGAATTTACGACCGTCTTTTAGAATATCCTCGGAGATATCGCCTAAGTTGATGTACAAATCGCCCCCGCGCATCGAACCATCGTTGTACACAAAGGGGTCCATCAACCAAAATTCTAGGTACTCAATGTTATTGGTTTCAAAGTCGGTAGTTTCTAATTTGCGCATAATACCACCCCACTTGCCTTCGGGATGGGTTAGTTTACCATCTTGGTCAAAGTTGTCGGCATAAACATTGTACGGACCACGTTCGGTAGGATGGTAGGCTAAGTCGAGCGTTTGAATGTAACTAGACTGACCATACACCAATTCTCTGTTGGGGAATATTTCGTTTTCGGATACTTGGCGAACAAAGTGATTAGAAAGCTGCACCTTGTCTTTTCTGATGTGCGATGGCGTATTGGATGTGCTTTGGTTAAACATGTTATCGATGTAATACCAAGACAAAAGCGCCCTGTTTTTGCCGTATTCAATGTTGTTGCTCAAGTCGGACTCGGCAAAACGCGATGGCGTACTTGCCAAACGCCAGTTAGAAGCATAGCGTACATCAAATCCAATAGTAGTAGCCTCAAAATCATCTACATACGCTCTTCCTTTTGCACCAGGCGCCGAACCGGGTATCATGTGCGCAAACTCGGCATCGAACGCAATGGTAGATGCTTGTTTTAAATTAAGAATAGGAATCTTATTCAACCAATCGGTAACCGACTGAAACTGATTACGATACGATGCATTAACCCCCCAAATGGTATTGGCCACAGGGTCGTCGCCATACGACACCTTAGAGGTAAGCGGCTTTTCGGAGAAGTGCATAATGGTACCTCCGATGTTGAAATGATCGTTAAAGTCATAACCAATGGTGGCACCCACCAACGATTTTCGCTGCATGTTAAACATCGACTGACTTTCTAGCGATACACTAATAGGAGTGCCCAAATCTATCAAATCTTGGTTCATGATGGTTACTACCCCCATCATGTAATCGACGGTATAATCCACATTCTCGGTAAGCACCACTCCACCAGCGGTTACTTTTACCGAGCCTTTGGGTACGTTCATCGCATTCAATCGAATTTCCGAACCCGACGAAGCACGGTACTCGCCTTCTAAATAGTATTTATTTTTTTCGGCAAATTCTTGTGCCGTGGTCAGCGTTGAATCGTACAGTTCTTGGAAACAATACTTATCGACCAATTCTTTTTTACCACCCATTTTTTTTGCCAAGTGCGAACCAAAAGGTTCTACTACTGGGAAAATAATCTTACCGTTTTGAGCAATAATGGTATAGCCATCTATAAAGTCAAATCGGCCATCGCCTTTGGGCTTTTCGTTGCCATGCGAATCCAAGTGATCCAAGCCCATTACTTTTAACAAGGGTTCTTTGGCAATAGGCCCCTCGGTTAGGTAGCGCAAGTCTATACCCGTCGAATCATTTTTATACATAATGTTCAGGGTAAACTTATTTTCTTGCACTTGGTAAGCCCCTAGCGAGTAGATGTTTTTCATCATCAAATCCCAAGTAGGATGCGATGGCGATTTATCAACCGACTTCAACATTTTAAGTGCCAATGGCTTTGACACCTCGCTTGCCGAGTTAGACAACTCACCTACGGTATACACCTTGCCTTGGTAGGTATATTGGAAAGCAACGGCCAATATCTCATCGTTATTCAAAGCCGATTTTAACGAAATATACCCCAATTCTTTGTTCAAAGTATAATCGCCTGCATCCAACTTACGCGCCCCCTCTAATTTAGCATAATCGGCACCATTTTCCATACCATAACCCTTTAGATAGGCATCTATTTGGTAGATATCGGGCAAACCGCCTGCCGACTGTACCACGCTAGCAAACAAGGTATTGGCATTGTTTGACGGTACTTTTACCGTGCCCGTTGGGGCTATAGACGGATTGTAGATGGTTTCGGGTTCACCCAAATCAGAGAAACCCACAATATTGGTGGTATTTTGGTAGTTAACAGCATTTTTATTGGTCACCCACACCTCTATGGCTGTAATAGAAATACCCGATGCAATATTGGGCACATCTTTCATCCACTCATCGTAGTGTTTGCGGAAATAATGCGACAAAAAGTAGTGTCTGTTTTCGTCGTATTGGTCAACGGGAACCGTAAAATCGGTGGTTTGTGCACCGCTTGTATTGATGGTTTGCGATTCCGATTCTTGTTGCGAAAACACCCCACTCACACGCAATTTTCCAAATTGCAAGTCGGCTTTGATACCAAACAAGCTGGTACTACCGGTAATGAGCGACCCAGAAAGCGGCATACTTACATTCCCCGCCTCTAACTTTTTAATGATATCATCCTCTTTGCCTTCGTACTGCAACTTCAGCATGGACTGATCAAAGTCAAAGGTAGCCTCGGTATTGTAATTTAAGCCAAATTTTAATTTATCGCCTACCGAACCCGTTGCGTTCAACTGGATTTTTTCGTCAAAGTCAAAGGTTGGAGCAGGGTTTTGCGAGCGTTCGCTCAACGAAGGGTCTTTTAATTGCTTAAAGTTCAGCGCAAAAATAAGTTCGGCCGAACCCTGCAACTTAATTTGCACTCCTCCAGGGCCAAACACCTTGTCTGCCTGACCTATATCAAACTTCATATCGGTAAGCGAAAACTGGTGTTTGCGTTCTTTTTCTTCGCGGCTGCGTTGCAAGTAGTAATTTTGCATGGATTGCTGAGCCGTATAGCGCAAATATTCTTCGTTGCTTAAGTAAAAAGGAACACCCAATTCCTCCTCGCCCAACCTGGTTTCGAAGTAGTATTTTCCCGTAACGGGGTCGTATTGAATGTTGGTTTCGATGTTTTCTGGCACAGGCAAATCCATGGGCGATGCATCGTCCAAGTCATCGTGCGTTTCGGCGTAGTTTTTAGAGATGGGATAACGCAAACTATCCGATGCAACAGGTACATCTTGAGCATGCATTACCTGCACACAGCACGTAAGCATCAAGCATACAAAAATAGAACGGATATTACGCCAGATGATTTCCAACTCCTACAATAATTTAAGGGCTTTCTTAATAACTTGTTCAACAGAAAGTGTAGGTTCGTCGGATAAAATTTTCTTGACTACTTTTTGCGATTGAGCCGCCACAAATCCCAACATAGAAAGGGCAGCCACAGCTTCCGAAGCAATTTGAGCATTGGCAGCGGTATCTACCATAACCACAGTAGACCCTGCATCCAATTCGTTTATCTTATCTTTTAAATCGACCATAATGCGTTGGGCAGTTTTTAGTCCAATGCCTTTAACCGACTTAATCAAATGTACATTTTCTGTTCGAATGGCCTGACACAATTCTGGGGTCGACAACGACGACAAAATAACGCGGGCTGTTCCTGCACCTACACCCGACACCGAAATCAGCAACAAAAACATACGTCTTTCGGCGGCTGTAGCAAAACCGTACAACACAAATGCATCTTCGCGAATAGCCTCGTACAGATACAATTTAGTGGCCGATTTATCTTGTATAGCACTGTATGTTTGCAACGATATATGAACCATATACCCCACCCCTTGCGTTTCTAACACAACGTAAGCGGGAGTTATCTCTACAATATCGCCTTTAATGTATTCAAACATATTTTAAGTACTTACAATTATGAACCCACAAAGGTAGCAAAAAAATCTACAAAACCTACAAAATATCAACGTATTAAACCCTCAAATAGTATCCCCTTTTAAGTTAAAAAAATCCAAAAGCGCACGACTTTTGGATTTTCTGTTTTCTTCTACTTGTAATTAAGGCAAGAACACTACACTTCCAGGTATATCACCTGTGGTGTGTTTCCACAAAAGATGCCCCTCTGCATTGCAATAGTAAAGTATACCTGGCGTAACAAAATCGGAAGCATCGGTCAAGACAATATCACCCGTGGTAGGATGTACCGCTACCGAATAGGGATAAATAATTTTTTCTTGCACATCGGCACTTAAAAACGAGCCCGAATTGATGGTATGCGTACTCAAATTGATGGT
Source organism: Candidatus Enterocola sp. (assembly GCA_045635045.1). GTDB lineage: Bacteria > Bacteroidota > Bacteroidia > Bacteroidales > Paludibacteraceae > Enterocola. The sequence continues at coordinate 7,640 of JAZRBL010000057.1, forward strand.
ATAATATTCGTAAACGGTTTTGTACTCGGGAGCAGGTCCGTATTCGATGTTGATAACGTACGCCACATCGCCTTTGATGGCTACAGAAGTTACCCCTTTGCCCAATGTTTTTACAATTTGTTCGGTTTGGGTATCCAATACATACAAATTAGCAGGCACATCGTAATAGTTACCTCTACTGCTTACATACAAGCTGCCATCGGGCGCTAAAAATACTCGATGCAAGTTAATGGCAACCTCTATTTTTTTGATTTCGGTAAAACTTTGTAAATCAATCACAGACAAGGTGTTATCGTAATTTTCGGGGGTATAACCGCCCGAGTTGGCAACGTACAATTTACCGTCTTTAATGGCCATTTCTTCGGGTTGACGACCCACGGTTACACTACGTCCCAACGCATAGGTAGTGGTATCCATTTCTACCACATAACCAAGTTGTGTTCCGCCCATCTGCATTTGTCCTGCATACGAACTGAAATACGCTTTCCCTTGGTCAAAAATCATGCTCCTAACATTGGGAATTTCTACCGATGCCAGGTGTTTCGCCGTTTTAGCATCCATAATTTCTACCAAATTAGAGCCATTGATAATGGCATACATTTTACTGCCATAAATGGCCAATAGCGTACCCACATCGCCCAACTCGCCAATAATAGACGGATTGCGCTTGGCAAAAATATCGTTTTCGTAAACACCTGTTGCGTAGGCAAAATAATCCAAGGTAGCCTTATTGGCACCCATCACCCCCTCGTTGAGCACATAAAAACCTTGGTAATCGGTTTGTACATCGGGATAGGTAGGATCATCATCAGGGTTAGGTCCACTGGGTTCTGGAGATTGGCAAGCCGCCAACAAAAGCAAGGCAAACAGCCACACGTTTTTCATTTTCATTCTCTTATTCTTGATAGGTTATTTTTAGGGTAACTTTGCCATTGATACCTGGCATGGGGTAATTGCGCACCACTTCGTATTGTTGATTCAGCAAGTTATTAACATCGACCGATACGCAAAAATCGCACTTTTTATAATTGAATTGCGTTCCCAACGACACATCGTGTGTAAACCAAGGTTCTACGTAATTAACTGGTATATTGGCACTTTGCTCGTATCGCTCGCCTGTGTAAATAAAACTGTAGTGCAAATGCCATCCTTTATACGCTAACTGCCACAAGACCGATGCACTGTGCCAAGGGGTATAGGCAATTTGTCCTCCGTAATAAGGGCTATTGGGATTCGACACATCTTGTGCTTGGGTATACGTATAGGTTCCCTTCAACCCCATCCGCCAATGATCATCAAAACGGAAAGCCATATCAAAAGTAACATCCGCACCAATAATTTGTACCTTACCCAAGTTCATCATCTGCCAACGGAAGGGATTAGCCGCAGGAACAGATACAATCTTATTGGTAACAAAATTGTAGTAACCATCGGCTTGTACGCCCACCGACTCCAGCACATCGCCCGGGCACTGGTACCGATACGTTACCCCTAGGTCTACCTGATCGGCCATCTCGGGTTGCAACGAAGCATTGCCTATAAACGTATAGTACAAATCGTTAAACGTAGGCATTCTAAAAGCACGCTTATAAAAAGCCCGTATATCAAACAATTCGTCCAACATAGGCCGCACCGATAGTACCACAGCAGGGGTAAATACACTTCTAGGAGCACTTGCCACCCCTTTTTCTACTTGTTCTGTCACAAACGTACCCAACACACTGGCTTGCAATTTAACATGATTCCAATTAAAATCGGTCACTGCCGATACATACCCTGTATAGCGTGTCGGAAACACAAATCCATGCACATCACTGCTCAAATAATTCCACTGAAAATCGGCCGACAATCCCATTTTCCACCACCTAAAAACGGTAAACGCATTGGCCACCGACACGTACGCTTCTTGCTGCTGATAGGTATTATCAATGTACCTCGTTACAGTATCCGGATTCAAGTATCGGGTATAGTCGTAGGCATATTTGGCTTTAACCATCAGTTCGTAAAACGACAACACCTTTTGCTGATACGAACCTTGCAAAAAGAAGTTATTATCCCATTGGCGTTGATGGTGCTCGTAAACATTACGAGCCACGTACCCAGGCAATCCACGATTAGAATAGTAGTTATAAACCTGCGCCTTCCAACTACCTTTGTACAACTTTCCAAACACAGCAGCCTCGGTGCGAACCGCATTAATATCTGCATTCTCGCGCACCATAGTAGTATCGTATAGCACCGTTCCATCGGGAGCCTGTTTGTAATTTCTAAAGTGATAACGTCCCGTAGCATACGTATACTCGGCACTCACCGAGGTAGCAATAGAATCGGTCCATTTTTGCTGCCACAAAAAGGCGGGATTAGCCAACCCAAAAGCACCCGCTTTTAGGGTTCCTGTTATGTTGGTTTTACCCCCGGCAAATTCGGGATGTTTGGTAGTTAAGTAGATGGTGCCCGCCGCCCCATAATCTTTGGCAGCCTGCAAAATATCGGTTTTATGACCGTTGTAGAGTTGAATTTCTTGCAAGTTATCGATCGAAAAACGTCCCAAGTCAATTTGGCCGTTTTGTGCATTACCCAACTGAATGCCATCGTAAAAAACGCCCATTTGTTGAGTACCCATGCTACGGATATTGATGGTTTTTATACCGCCAACGCCACCAAAATCCTTAAGCTGTACCCCCGAAAAGAAACGAATAGCATCGGCCACCGATTGGGTACTTAGCAAGATTAAATCTTCGCTGCTCATACTTTGCAACGGCACAGCCGCCGTACGCTTACGAGGCTGCACAAATTCCACCTCGGTTAGTTGGTGTACAGCAGTAGTATCGTAAGGAACAAACACAAGTTGTTGCGCATGCACATATTGCATACACATCCACACCAATAATGATAAAAAAGTAGCTAAATAACGTTGCATACAACCAGCCTTTTTCGCGAAAGCTATGTTTGAATTTAACGCTATTGGCAGGTCTTCTGACTTGTTTCATTCCAAACTCCTTCCCAATCTAACGATCAGTGGAAAATAAGTATTGCTTGGAATTTTATGGAAACTTACAGCAGCGCGACTGTCCAGGATTTTCACCTGATTCCCTTTTCAATGAAGCAACGAGCGTTACTTCATCACCAATACGAGGCAAAGGTACG
>JAZRBL010000058.1:0-3219 GCA_045635045.1 Candidatus Enterocola sp.
CATTATTAAAAATAGCAATAGAAAGAAATGCGATGAGCTTGTTTGCCAAAAAAATACTATCTTCGCAATCGCTAGTAAACTGTCGCTAGTGGCTAGTATATTCAAGTAACAATTAATAATCAACAATAAAAAAACATGGAAAAAGTAAGTTACGCATTGGGTCTAAGCATTGGAAATAATTTGCTTAGCAGTGGAATTAGAGATTTAAACAGCGAAAAATTTAACCAAGCTATTCAAGACGTTTTGGGTGGTGTTAAACCCGAAATGAGCTACGAAGAAGCGAAACAAACCTTGGACAAATTCTTTAAAGACTTGGCCGATAAAATTAACGCTCAAAACATTCAAGTAGGTAAAGAATTTTTAGAAAAAAATGCTCAAAAAGAAGGTGTAGTTAGCTTGCCTAGCGGTTTGCAATACCAAGTGTTGCAAGTAGGTAATGGTAAAAAACCAGGTGCTACCGACAAAGTTCGTTGCCACTACCACGGTATGTTGCTAGACGGCACTGTATTTGATAGTTCTATTGAACGTGGCGAACCTGCAGAATTTGGTGTTAACCAAGTAATTCAAGGTTGGGTAGAAGCCCTTCAACTAATGCAAGAAGGCGCTAAATGGCGTTTATTTATTCCATCGGATATGGCATACGGTGCACGTGGCGCAGGTCAATCTATTCCTCCACATGCAACCCTTATATTTGATGTAGAATTAATCAAAGTGTTGTAATATGAAGTTTAAACTTTGTCTGGCTTTGTTGTTGCTTTTGCCATTGTCGATGACAGCCAAGAAAAAGTCGACCAAAAGCAAAAATGCCCCTAAGGTAGAATTGGCCACTGCCCAAGATTCTGCCAGCTATGCGTTGGGCGTTTACATGGGCGCAAAAAGTGCCTATGCCATTGAGCAACAGCAACTAAAAATAGATATTTATGCTCGTGCCTATAACGATGCATTGTTTGGTGCAGAAACCCAAATGACCCCAGAATTTGCGGGATCTTACTTAGACGAATATGCTAAGATACTAGTGGCAAAAGAAAACGAAGAACGCAAAAAAGCACAAACCGATTTTTTTGCCGAAAATAAAAAACGCAGTGGTGTAGTAGAAACCGCATCGGGCTTGCAATACCAAGTGGTAAAAGCGGGCGAGGGTGAGTTTCCAACTGCCAACAGCAAGGTTAAAGTGCATTACGAGGGATTTTTGTTGGATGGCACCAAATTTGATAGCTCTATAGATAGGGGTAACCCCATTGAGTTTAATTTGGATAGGGTAATAAAAGGCTGGAGCGAAGGTGTTGCTTTGATGCAACCCGGTGCTAAATACACCTTGTATATTCCTTACCAATTGGGTTATGGTGCACAAGGCGCAGGCAATGTAATTAAACCTTATTCTGCTCTTATTTTTGAAGTAGAGTTAATAGAAATTTTATCTAAATAACATAGTATGAAAAAAACAGTAGTAATTTTAATGGCAACCGCCTTGATGACAGTAGCCATTACATCGTGCCAACATAAGTATACGGCCAAAATGGAAACCATGAACGACACCGTGTCGTATGCTGTTGGTGTTTCTCAATCTAATGGCTTGCTTCCTTTCTTGCAAGATGCGTATGCTATCGATTCTACTCAATTAGATCAAGTAATTGAGGGGATTACCCAAGTGGCTCAAGCTAACTCTAAAAAAGACGATGCCAAACAATTGGGTATTTCGTTGGGTTTACAGCTAAAATACAACCTAATTAAGGCTTTGAACTATCGTTTTACAGGCAACGAATCGGATCAAGTATTGAACGAAGACTTGTTCTTTGAAGTTTTTGACAAAGTAGCTAAAGGCGATAGCACCGTTATGAATAGCCTAGAAGCCAATCATTACATTACCAATATGTCGCGTCGTATTAAAATCGACTCGATGGCTATTACCCCAGCTGTTGCCGACTCGTTGACCAAAGCATACGCTGTGTTGAACGCAGAAGGTTTGGGCAAAACCTTAGAAGAAACCCGTCAGTTTGAAGCTGCCGAATTTAACCAGGTGTTGGAAGCTATTCAAGAAGTAGCCAAAGGTGCCGAATTGGATAAAAAAGCCTTTGCTGTAGGTGTGAGTGTAGGTTTGCAAATTAAAGAAAACATCATTCCTATGATACAAGACGAGTTGTTTGCCGATTCTGCCGACTTTAACAGCGATAACTTTTATGCTGCTTTGTTTGCTGCTGTAAAAGGCGAAGACTTGTTGCTAGACGAAATGGAATCAGGTGCTATTTTGCGTCGCGAAGGTGAAAAAATCTACACCCAAAAAATGGAAGCAGAATTTGGCCAAAATAAAGCAGCCGGCATAGCATTCTTAGAAGAAAACAAGAAAAAAGAAGGCGTTAAAGTAACCGCTAGCGGCTTGCAATACGAAGTATTGAAAGAAGGCAAAGGCGAAAAACCTACTGCTACCTCTATGGTAAAAGTTCACTACCATGGTACCTTAATTGACGGAACCGTGTTTGATAGCTCTGTAAACCGTGGTACCCCTGCAGAATTCCCCTTGAATGCGGTTATTTCAGGATGGACCGAAGGTTTGCAATTGATGAGCCCTGGTGCAAAATACCGTTTCTATATTCCACAAGAATTGGCTTACGGTGGCCAGGACCGCGGTCTTATTAAACCTTTCTCTACCTTGATTTTTGACGTAGAGTTGTTGGAGATTGTTAAGTAATTGCAGATTACACAAAATAGGAATAGGGGCGCAGTCTAGCGCTCCTATTTTTTTGCCTTCGATGTTATTTTTTTGTACTTTTGTGGCATGATGTTTGTAGATAAAGATACCATTTGTGCGGTTTCTACGCCTGCGGGTGTGGGTGGAGTAGCCATAGTACGTATTTCTGGCGACAAGGCCATTGCCATTGCCGATAGCGTGTTGCAACTTTCTAAACCTTTGGCCGAGAAAAAGGCGAATACGGTTTCGTTTGGCAGGTTGCTACGCAAGTCGAAAGTCGAAAGTCAGCGCAAGCTGAGTGCAGAGACAAATTCATTTGGCTATGCCGAGGCGCAGCCTGACTTCATGAGCGAAGCGAATAAAAGTCAAAAGTCACAAGTCGAATCACCAACAGAAATCTTAGATGAGGTGTTGGTGAGCTTGTTTAGGGCGCCCCATTCGTTTACGGGCGAGGATGTGGTTGAAATTGCGGTACACGGTTCGGTGTATGTGCAACGCGAGGCCATTAAGTTGTTGTTGGCAGCGGGTTGTCG
>JAZRBL010000059.1:0-1641 GCA_045635045.1 Candidatus Enterocola sp.
GCTTGGCCTCCGACTTATATTTGTTGTCGAAAAAATAGAAAACTATGAGACTTATCATTCAGCCCGATTACGATAAAATGTCTAAATGGGCAGCCAATTATGTAGTGGCAAAAATCAATAGCGCAGCGCCTACAGCAGAAAAACCCTTTGTTTTGGGTCTTCCAACAGGTTCTTCACCTCTTGGAATGTATCGCGAATTAGTGTCACTAAACAAGCAAGGTCGTGTGTCGTTCGCAAATGTTATTACGTTTAACATGGACGAATACGTAAATTTGCCCAAAGACCATCCCGAAAGTTATCATTCCTTTATGTGGAATAATTTCTTTAGCCACATTGATATCAAAGCAGAAAATGTACACATCTTAAATGGTAATGCTGCCGATTTAGAGGCAGAATGTGCTCAATACGAAGAGGCCATTATTAAGACTGGTGGCATCGACTTATTTTTAGGCGGAATTGGTCCCGATGGACACATTGCCTTTAACGAGCCCGGTTCGTCGTTGTCATCGCGTACCCGTATCAAAACCCTTACTACCGATACCATTATTGCTAACTCACGTTTCTTTGATAACGACATCAACAAAGTGCCCAAAACTGCACTTACCGTTGGCGTAGGTACCGTAATGGATGCCAAAGAGGTGCTTATCTTAGTAAACGGTCATAACAAAGCACGTGCGCTAGCGGCTGCCATCGAGGGCAGTGTAAATCACATGTGGACCATCAGCGCTTTACAAATGCACCCCAAAGGTATCATTGTTTGCGACGAGGCTGCTACCATCGAACTAAAAGTGGGAACCTACAATTATTTTAAAGACATTGAAAAAGACAATTTATAATTTATAATTTACAGAATAATGGAAAAGAGTAAAATTGACATGTTTTTAGCAGTTCATGCTGACAAATTTGCACCCGAGAGTATTTATATGCTTCAAGAACAATTGGAGCAGTTTCCTGATGATAAATCGCAGATCTTAAATGCGCAAGACTTTAAATCTCCCTCTACAATGTTGTTGATTTCTATTTTCTTGGGATCTTGGGGTATTGATCGTTTCATGATTGGAGATACCGGTTTGGGTATTTTAAAATTGTTAACTGCAGGTGGTTGTGGTGTTTGGGCTATTATTGATTGGTTTTTAATTACCGATGCTACTAAGAAATTTAATTTCTCTAAATTGCAACGTTGTCTTATGATGTGTGGACATTAAGGTTCATACAAATAGGAAACCATGACAATATGCCCCTTTAAGAATATTACAGGTTATCCTTGTCCAGGTTGTGGTGGCATAAGAGCCACCATTCAATTATTGCAAGGAAATATCGTAGAAGCGCTCTACATCAATCCTTTAGCTGTAATAGCAGAACTATTGGTTGTCATTGCGTTACTTTGGTGGATTGTTGATAAGATTAGAGGGACAGAAACACTTAAAAGCATCATGTACAAACCTTTGCCTATAGCAGTTTATGCGGCTTTGCTGATAGCAGTACTTTTAAATTGGTATTGGAACATTCAAAAAGGTTTGTAAAGCATAAAAAGAAAGGGGTTGACCAGACGGTCAACCCCAAATTATTTGTAAACGACTCTGCCTTTTTTTAGAATGGCAAATCGTCGTTGCCACCATCTGCTGCAAAAGGCGCTGCTTC
>JAZRBL010000060.1:0-2228 GCA_045635045.1 Candidatus Enterocola sp.
CCGCTTGGCCTCCGACTTACCATTATTATCTTTTAATAAATAGCGGTAATTTAACTCAAAAGGTTCTGTAGCTTCTACCTCTATGGTATACGACCAGTTTTCTTTCCATTGGAAATTCATAAACAAGGCTTTAGCTGGATCGTTGCCACCTAGTTGAGGCAAGTTACCCAAAATAGACATGTTTTGTCCCCATTGGGTAAAGTACTTAATACTAAAGTGAATTTTCATACTATTGATTTTAATAAATTATGTATTGGTTGTAATTAAAAATCGCCAAAAATATCGTCTGTAACCGGGGTGTTGGTATCGATAGAATCTTTTTTTGTACAATTAAACTTGCGTTGGTACACTTTGGGTATTTCAAAATGGGTAGAATCGGAATAGCCCAAGGTGGTATCGGCATATACTTTTTGCATGTAAAGTGCCCAAATAGGCAATGCCATAGAGGCTCCTTGGCCTTCTACCATGCTATCGAAGTGAATGGAACGGTCTTCGCCCCCTACCCATGCGCCCGATACCAACTCTGGGGTAAAGCCAATAAACCAACCGTCCGAGTTGTTTTGGGTGGTACCGGTTTTGCCGCCAATATCGCATTTTAGGCCATAACGGTAGCGCAACCTTACGCCTGTACCTTGGTTAATTACCGCTTGTAACATGTGAATCATTTTGTACGATGTTTCTTCGCTAATAATTTCTGCTACGCGTGGGCTAAAGGTAGCCAACACATTGCCTGCGTTATCTTCTATGCGGGTTACGTACAAGGGGTTAACTCGAATACCATTGTTAACAAAGGTGGTATAAGCGTCTACCATCTCTGCTACCGAAATTTCGGCTGGGCCCAAACAAAGCGACACCACAGGGTCTAGTGTGCCCGTAATACCAAACGATCGCATCAATTTAACCAAAGATTCGGGGCTAAATTCGCGAATTAGGTAGGCAGATATCCAGTTATTGGATTGCGACAAGGCCCATTTAAGGGTAACCATTTCGCCAATGTGCTTTTTAGAATCGTTGCGGGGTGCCCATACTTTTTTGTCGGGCAACACAAAGGTAGGTTGAATATTGGGCACCATGGTACAAGGTTCCAAGCCTTCTTCCATGGCCAAGGTATACAAGAAAGGTTTAATGGTAGAACCTACTTGACGACGTCCTTTGTTTACCATATCGTATTGGAAAGCCGAGAAATTAGGACCGCCAACATACGCTTTTACATGACCATTAATTGGGTTCATCGACATAAAACCACAACGCAAAAAGTATTTGTCCCAACGAATGGAGTCCATGGGGGTTAAAACGGTATCGACGTATTGTTTACCGTTAAATACACGCATATCGGTAGGTGTGACAAATACCTTGTCAATTTCTTCTTCGGTAAAGCCTTGGCGTTTCATTTTAAGGTATCGTTCCGATTGGTGTTTGGTACGATTTAGAATGCCTTTGATTTCGTCTTGCGTTACTCTCCACGAGAAAGGAGCCGATCTTTTCTTTTGGCATTCCTTAAAGAAAGCAGTTTGCAGATGTCCCGAAACGTGTTCGTCTACCGCTTCTTCGGCATATTTTTGCATGCGCGAATCGATGGTAGTAAAGATGCGCAAACCATCGGTATAAATGCTGTATGGATCGCCGTTAGGTTTGGTATTTTTATTGCACCATCCGTACAAAGGATCGTTTTGCCAAGACATGGAGTCTACCAAGAATTGTTGCATTTGCCAATCGGCATAATTTTCACGTTCTGGTTTTTTGGCCGTTAGCATCAAACGCAAATGCTCACGGAAATAAGGAGCAATACCGGCTTTATGGTCGCTGGTACGGAACTCCAACACAATGGGCATTTGGCTCAACGAGTCGGCTTCATGTTGGGTAATGTAGTTGTATTTAACCATTTGTCCCAACACGTTGTTACGGCGTTCTTTGGTACGTTCTGGGAAACGACGAGGGTTGTAGTACGAAGGATTTTGCAACATACCCACCAACATAGCAGCCTGTTCAATGGTTAGTTGGTCTGGGGTGGTATTGAAATAAATACTAGAAGCCGACTTAATACCTACTGCATTGTTCAAGAAGTCGAACTGATTGAGGTACATGGTCATGATTTCTTCTTTGGTGTAGTAGCGTTCTAGCTGAACGGCAATAACCCATTCGATGGGTTTTTGAAGCGCACGTTGAAAAACACTTTCGGCTGTGGGTGAATACAACAATTTGGCCAATTGCTGAGTAATGGTACTACC
>JAZRBL010000061.1:0-3137 GCA_045635045.1 Candidatus Enterocola sp.
CCCAGCTGAATGTCTACTACATCACCAGGGGCAGCAAAGGGTACAAATACAACCATATCGCCGTAGCGCGCCAAGGCTTTACCCTCGGCGGCCACGTCGGTAATAAGTATGTCTTCTAATATAGGAAGTGGTTTTTTACGAGCCATTATACCAGATAGCTAGAGCTAATTGATTTGTTGGTATTAACGTTAATAATGGTGTTGGCAATCAAATCGGCTACGCTCAATACTTTGATTTTTTCGCTTTCTTTTTTAAGTGGAATTGAATCGGTAAAGTAAATAGCGGTTAGTTTCGATTTTTCGATGCGTTCGGTAGCAGGGTCTGAAAGCACACCGTGCGATGCAAAGGCATGTACCGAAAGAGCTCCGTTTTCAATCATCAAGTCGGCAGCTTTGGTAATGGTACCAGCGGTATCTACCATGTCGTCCAAAATAATAACGTTTTTGCCTTGAACGTCGCCAATAATTTTCATCGATTCAACTACGTTGGCTTTAGCGCGTTGTTTGTGGCAAAGTACCAAGTCTACACCTAAGTATTTAGCGTAAGAGCTAGCACGTTTAGAACCACCTACGTCGGGCGATGCAATAACCAAGTCTTTTAGGTTCATCGATTGGATGTAGGGCAAGAAAATAGACGATGCCAACAAGTGGTCTACAGGACAATCAAAGAAGCCTTGAATTTGGTCAGCATGCAAATCTAGGGTAATAATGCGGTCAATACCGGCTGTGCTCAACAAATCGGCAATTAATTTAGCACCGATAGAAACACGTGGTTTGTCTTTGCGGTCTTGACGTGCCCAACCAAAGTAGGGGATAACGGGAATTACTTTGCGAGCCGATGCACGTTTAGCAGCGTCGATCATCAACAAAAGTTCTAGCAAGTTATCTGAGTTAGGGAAGGTAGATTGTACCAAGTAAACTTCGCAACCGCGAATCGATTCTTCGTACGATACGACAAATTCGCCGTCTGCAAAATATTGGATGTTCATGTTACCTAGTGGGCAACCCAATTTTTCGCATACTTTTTCGGCCATGTATCTTGATTTAGTGCCCGAAAATACTTTAAATGGAGCTGGAGTGTTCATATAGTATGGTTGTTTTTTGATTTAGTAAGCAAATAGAGGATAGTTTTTCATGGTTTCGTTAACACGAGCACGCACTTGAGCAATTACTTCTTCGTTTTCTGCGTTAGAAAGTACTTGTTCAATCATTTCGGCAATTTCTACCATCAAATCTTCTTTAGCACCACGGGTAGTGATAGCGGGTGTACCCAAACGGATACCCGATGTTTGGAAGGCCGAACGAGAGTCGAATGGTACCATGTTTTTGTTGCAAGTAATATCGGCTGCTACCAACGCTTTTTCGGCTACTTTACCGGTTAGTTCTGGGTATTTGGTGCGCAAGTCTACCAACATAGAGTGGTTGTCGGTACCGTCCGATACAATTTTAAAGCCACGTTTAATGAGCTCTTCGGCTAGTTTAGCCGCATTTTTTTGTACTTGAATTTGGTATTCTTTGTATTCGGGTTGCAAGCATTCGCCAAAGGCAACAGCTTTAGCAGCAATAACGTGTTCTAGTGGACCACCTTGAATGCCAGGGAATACAGCAGAATCCAAGCAAGCAGACATCATTTTTACTTCGCCTTTAGGAGTTTTTACGCCTTTAGGGTTAGGGAAGTCTTGACCCATCATAATAACACCACCACGAGGTCCACGCAAGGTTTTGTGGGTGGTAGAGGTTACAATGTGAGCATATTTAAGTGGGTTGTCTAGCAAGCCAGCAGCAATTAAACCAGCAGGGTGAGCCATATCCACCAATAGGATAGCACCTACTTTGTCGGCAATTTCGCGCATGCGTTTGTAATCCCATTCGCGCGAGTAAGCAGAGCCACCACCAATAATCATTTTGGGTTTTTCGCGCAAGGCAACTTCTTCCATTTGATCATAATCAACACGACCGGTAGCTTCGTTTAGGTTGTATTCGCATGGGGTGTAAATAATACCCGACGAGTTTACCAACGAACCGTGCGAAAGGTGACCACCATGAGCCAAGTTAAGACCCATAAATTTATCGCCAGGATTCAATACAGCCAAAAATACAGCAGCATTGGCTTGTGCACCCGAGTGGGGTTGTACGTTTGCCCAGCAAGCGCCAAAAATTTGTTTTAGACGGTCGATAGCTAGTTGTTCACTTTCGTCTACTACTTCGCAACCACCATAATAACGTTTGCCTGGATAGCCTTCGGCATACTTGTTGGTTAAGCAAGAACCCATGGCTTCCATTACTTGGTCGCTCACAAAGTTTTCTGATGCAATCAACTCAATACCTTTTAATTGACGTTGACGTTCGCGGTCGATGATGTCAAAAATGACGTTGTCTCTTTTCATGAATGTATACTTTATAAAGTTTCTAATAATCTATTTAATTGCATTTCGTCTTGTATCAATACTTGACGGGGTTTACTGCCGTCTTGTGGACCTACAATGCCCATGGATTCTAGTTGCTCCATAATTCTGCCAGCACGGTTAAAACCAATGGAGAATTTGCGTTGAATCATGCTGGTAGATCCAGAACCGCTTAATACCACCATGCGGGCTACTTCTTCAAGCATAGGGTCGCGTTTGGTCATATCCACACCTTTCATATCGGTATCGCCTGTGCTCATTTCTACCTCGGGTAGGGCAAAGGTTTGAGGGTAACCTTGTTGTTCGCCAATGTGGTTACAAATGGCTTCCACTTCTGGTGTGTCGATAAAGGCACATTGTACACGCACTAAATCGCTGCCTTGAAGGAACAAAAGGTCGCCTCGGCCAATAAGTTGGTTGGCGCCCGATGCATCCAAAATGGTGCGTGAGTCAATTTGTGAGGCAACACGGAAGGCCATACGTCCAGGGAAGTTGGCTTTGATGTTACCGGTAATGATGTTGGCGGCAGGACGTTGGGTAGCAATGATGTCGTGAATACCGGCTGCACGTGCCAATTGGGCAATACCAGCAAGGGGCATTTCTACTTCTTTGCCTGCTGTCATAATAAGGTGGGCAAACTCATCGTTGATAACTACCATATAAGGTAGGTAACGGAGTCCGGTTTCTGGGATGAGCTGGCGAGAAGTAAATAAGTCGGATCGAAGCCATGTAG
>JAZRBL010000062.1:0-8859 GCA_045635045.1 Candidatus Enterocola sp.
AAGAAAGTATCCCGTGGCGAAGTAATGGCATCGGTGGGCAACACGGGCAAATCTACCGGCCCCCACTTGCACTACGAGGTAAAATACAAAGGGGTGCACCAAAACCCACAAAACTACTATTTCTTAGACCTATCGCCCGAAGAATACGACGAAATGATACGCATATCGTCTAACAGTTCGAAAACCTTTGACTAACGCCATGCAAAACCTTACCAAACAATATTATTCCATTGGCGAGGTAGCCGAGATGTTAGGTGTAGCCGTCTCTAAACTGCGTTTTTGGGAAAGTAAATTTGATTTTCTACAACCCAAAACCAACCCAAAAGGCACGCGTTTTTATTCGCAAAACGATATTAAACTGCTGCAACTCATCACCTATTATGTAGATGAAAAAGGCATGACCCTTGAGGGCGCAGCCACTCAAATAAAAAAGAACAAACAAAAAGCCCAAACCCACTTTAGTGTCATAGAAGAATTAGCGCATTTGCGCGATGAACTTTATGCTATTAGAGCCGAAATGAATAAACTAAAAGAATCATAACGATGGATAAAAGAAAAATTTCAAACATTTGTTTTATAGTGGCCATTGTATTGTTTGCCGTTGCCATGATACAAGACTGGACAAAACAAGATTCCCCCACAACAGCACAACAAAACAAAGTTAAAAACATCATTTTTATTATAGGCGATGGCATGGGCCCTAACCAAATCAATTTGGTGGGCGATAGCGCCAATAACTTTGAACGTAGCCACAGCATTGGTTTTTCTAAAACCTATTCGGCCAGCCATCGGGTTACCGACTCGGCAGCCGGTGGAACCGCTTTGGCGTGTGGGGTTAAAACCAACAACGGGGTGTTGGGCATGAATGCCGACAGCGTACCCGTACAATCGATTATGCAAGAACTTCGCCAAAGCGGTTTAGCAACTGGCGAGGTAGCCAGTTGCCGCATTACCCATGCTACACCGGCTGCCTTCTACGCTCACCAAGTAAACCGTGGCATGGATGCCGAAATTTTGCAAGATTTGTACAAAAACGGTCCCGATGTATTTGTAGCCGGTGGCAACAAACTCTTATCGACCGACTCACTTAAAAACGCAGGTTACCAAATTACCTATAGCCTTGACAGCATGGCCAACATTGCCGATGGTAAAGTAGCATGCATCTTGGCCGAAGAAGACATGCCCACTGCCCCCTTCCGCGGCGATACCATTGCCCAAGGCGTTTTGCAAACCCTACGCTTGCTAGAGAAAAACGAAAAAGGCTTTTTCTTGTTTATTGAAGGTTCGCAAATTGACTGGGCAGGTCATGGCAACGAAGGCGAACGCTTGCGTGCCGAAATGAAAGACATTAACCGCGTTATTGGCGTTTGCATGGACTATGCCGACCAACACCCTGGCACCCTTGTATTTATTACTGCCGACCACGAAACCGGCGGCCTAAGCCTACCTGGCGAAGAGTTAGCTCCTAGCTTCTCTACCGGCAGCCACAGCGGTGTAATGGTACCTTTCTTTGCATACGGCACCGGCGCCAACCAACTAACCGGCATTCACGAGAACACCGACTTTAAAGCCCTATTACTGTCGCTAGTTGATCGTCACTAGTCAATTGTCGATTATCGCTTGTTGTTCGTATATTTAACAACAAGCGACAAAATTATTTTGCCACATTAAAATAATTTTATATCTTTGCACCCGATTTAGCGCAATCGCTGGCAAGACATAGAGCGACTTGTTATGTTGCGTTAGTATTAACCCAATATTTAAACACAATGGATTTATTAAAAATTGCTGAAGCAGCATTTGCCAGCGGTAAAGAAATGCCTACTTTCAAAAGTGGCGACACTGTTACTGTATCGTACAAAATTATCGAAGGTAACAAAGAACGTATCCAACAATACCGTGGCGTAGTTATCAAAATTGCCGGTCATGGCAACAAAAAACGTTTCACCGTACGTAAAATTTCTGAAAACGTAGGTGTAGAAAGAATTTTCCCATTCGACTCTCCATTCATCGAGAAAGTTGAAGTTAACAAAATTGGTCGCGTTCGTCGTGCTAAATTGTACTACTTGCGTGCCCTTACTGGTAAAAAAGCTCGTATTAAAGAACAAAAGGCGAAATAAGAGCCGTTTACCAACGCATAACAAAAAAAGAGGAAATCTTTCGATTTTCTCTTTTTTTTGTCCCTTATATTTTTACCAAACGCATTTTATTGCTATATTTGTAAAAATTTTACATCAGTGTATAAGTGATTAACACGGGTTTCTTACAACAGTTAGAGCTGAAAATAAACGAGCTTTTGCAACACAACAAAAAGCAACAAGCTACTATTCAGCAGTTAAACACAGAAATTGAAGTAATGAAACGACAACTGACCGAAGCCCATGTTAACCTTGTAGAATTGCAAAAAAAGTACGACAACTTACTCATAGCTCAAACCCTTATTAAAGCCGAAAAGGACGATATAAAACGAGCCAAAGCCAAGTTGACAAGAATGTTAGAAACCATAGATCGTTGTATCGGACAGTTAAATGCATGAGACCCGTATGGAGAAAGATGCCATCAACCCTAAATTAGAACATTTAAGGGGTAGCATAGAAGACGCTCTCACCATCAACTTACACATTCTGGGGCAAACCATGAATTTAACTATTGAACGTCGTGAAGAGGAGTTATATCGTAAAGCAGAACGACTCATTAACCTACGATACAACATGTACGCTAGCCTATATGCCGAATCGCGCGACAGAAATCGATTCGCAGCCATGACCTTGCTAGACATTGCACTTATGGCACAAAGAGCTGAGTACATCCAAACGGACGTAGTTTCAAAAATAGCAGAATTGGGTAGCAAAATCGCATCCGGCATAACGGAATAATCCCTATTCTAGGTACATATACCTGTATTCTTCTACTTTATTTGCAATTTTCTAAGGACCTTACACTGCCTTAAGAACATTGCATTTTTTTGTTTATTCACTTATAAATTCATTACTATGAGCATATTATTCTACGCATTAGCTGCCCTACTTGGTGCTATTGTTGCCGTTAGCATTGTACTGCTATCGCAACACCTAAGGGGGAAAAGCATGATTAAAACGGCCAAAGCCGAGGGCGAAGCCATAAAAAAAGCCAAACTAGTTGAAGTAAAAGAAAAATACCTACAACTAAAAACCGAATTTGACAAACAAGCTAACACGCGCAACGCCAAGCTACAGTCAATGGAGGCAAAACTTAATCAAAAAGAAAAACAACTACAAAGTCAAGAAGACTTTTTGGTAAAAAAAGAAACCGAAATAGACCAATTGCGCAGCAACTATGAAAGTCAAAAAGACATTGTAGAAAAGAAAGAACAAGAATTGGATCGCTTGCATCATCAAGCCATCGAAAAATTGGAAACCATTGCTGGTTTATCGGCCGAAGAAGCTAAAAACCAAATGATTGAATCGTTGAAAGACGAAGCCAAAACAGCGGCTATGTCGTACGTAAACGAAATTATGGAAGAGGCGCGCATGAACGCCAACAAAGAGGCCAAGAAGATTGTTATCAACTCTATTCAACGCGTAGCCAGCGAAGCTGCCATCGAAAATGCCGTAACCGTATTCCACATTGAATCGGACGAAATGAAAGGTCGCATTATTGGTCGCGAAGGACGTAACATTCGTGCCTTAGAAGCTGCTACCGGCGTAGAAATTGTGGTAGACGACACCCCAGAAGCCATTGTGCTTTCTGCATTCGACCCTGTTCGCCGCGAAATTGCTCGCTTGTCGCTACACCAATTGGTACAAGACGGTCGTATCCACCCTGCTCGCATTGAGGAGGTGGTTGCCAAAGTAACCAAACAAATTGAAGAAGAAATTGTAGAAATTGGTAAACGTACTACCATTGATATGGGTGTTCATGGTTTACATCCTGAATTGGTACGTTTAATTGGTAAAATGAAATACCGTTCGTCGTACGGTCAAAATCTATTGCAACACGCACGCGAAACAGCCAACCTTTGTGCCGTTATGGCATCGGAATTGGGCTTGAATCCTAAAAAAGCACGCCGCGCTGGTTTGTTGCACGACATTGGTAAAGTGGCCGACGAAGAACCCGAACTACCACACGCACTTTTGGGTATGAAAATTGCCCAACGTTGTGGCGAAAAACCCGATATTTGCAATGCCATTGGTTCGCACCACGAAGAAACAGAAATGCAATCGCTTATCGCTCCTATTGTACAAGCGTGCGATGCCATTTCGGGTGCACGTCCAGGCGCACGTCGCGAAATTGTAGAAGCATACATCAAACGCTTGAACGACCTTGAAAACTTGGCCATGAGTTTCCCTGGTGTGCAAAAAACCTTTGCTATCCAAGCTGGTCGTGAGTTGCGCGTTATTGTAGGTGCCGACAAGATTAGCGACAAAGATACCGAGCTATTATCGGGTAAAATTGCACAAAAAATCCAAGACGAAATGACCTATCCCGGACAGGTTAAAATTACCGTTATCCGCGAAGTTCGTTCCGTTGCAGTTGCAAAATAAGTCGCTATAGCGACGACTAATCGGCCAATCGACTAATCGGCCAATCGAAAAAGTCGATTCACCAATTCACCGATTCACCAACGTTTTGCTCATGCAAAACGTTTTATTGGGGCTGACATGGCTTTGACAGCGAGATGAACTGGTATGTAAGCATGCAGAGCGTTGTAAGGGGGCTCTATAATCTGAACTTTCGAACTATAACTGGCAATAACAATTTTGCTCTTGCTGCTTAATCGAATAATAGTAGATTAGCTTTATCTTGGCACAAGGTGCTAAGACAAGACATCTCCCAAACGCCCTTGTTCTGAGGCTGTTTGAAACGGAGGTGCTGATAAATCAGAACTGGTTTGTTTTGGCCCTGCAAAACAAATAAGATTTTAAGGGATAAGCCGATTGGTTGGTGGCCTTGGTCTTGCCGTCGGACGAAAATCAAAGGCAAGGATAAGCATGTAGAAAGCGTATTATTTCCTCGTTTGGACGAGGGTTCAATTCCCTCCAGCTCCACAAAAAAAGCGTCACTTAGGTGACGCTTTTTGTTTTTTGCGAAGCCTTCAAAATCCTTTTAGTGTTACTCCCAGAGTTTATTAGGATACACCCCCTTAGCAATTAAAGCATTTAATTGCAATAGTACGTTGGGTTTATCGTCTGCATAGGTTACACCAAACCATTTAGAAGTGGTATTTAACACTTTTACGGTAGCATTACCGTTGTTAATAAGGTGGTCTACCATGGTAGGAATGTAAAACTCTGCTTTAAGGCTCTTTTCGTTTTCTTTTAAGAACTCTTTAAAGAATGCTTCAGAATACTCAAAATAATCGGGAGTAAAGCCCCACATGTTCATAGAAACAGGAGTATCGGGCTCAATTACTTTTTCGGTACCATCGTCGTTGTGGTTGACAATGCTGCCGTTAATGGCTTCAATTTTTGTGTGCTCTACAATTGATACTAGGTTGCCTGCTTCGTTGCTTTGGCATACGCCGCGCGATACGGTTCCACTTTCTGACAAGGTGTTTTTAACAGGGAAACCTACCATGCAGTACTCCCCTTTTTTGCCTTCCATGGCTACTAGCTCGTCGCATAGTACTTTGAACGACTCGTAACCATAAAAATCGTCGCCATTGATTACAGCAAATGGTTCTTTTACCACGTCTTTACCCATCAAAATAGCGTGGTTGGTACCCCATGGCTTAACGCGTTCGGGGTTGGCTGTAAAACCTTCTGGCAAAGCGGTAATATCTTGATATACAATCTCTACTGGTATTTTACCCTCAAATTTAGCAATTACGATTTCTTTAAAATCTTGAGCAAAATCGCGGCGAATTACAAATACTACCTTGCCAAATCCGGCGCGAATGGCGTCAAAAATAGAATAATCGATAATGGTTTCTCCGTTTGGACCTAGGCCATCCATTTGTTTAAGACCTCCGTAGCGGCTTCCCATACCTGCCGCCATTACATACAATGTTGGTTTCATAATTATTGGTGATTTGGTTATTCGGTTATTTGGTGAGTCGAGTTCGTTTTGCGAAGATGAATCGTTTTTTGCTCGCTTCGCTCACGCCTAATCGATTAATTGTATTTTATTACGATTTAACGATTGGGCGATTCATCAAAAAACTCTCCTTTCTCCTTTATCCACTCTCCTTTATTTAATGTTTCCTTTTATAAAATTGACAATACGGGTAAACAAGTGGGGTTGCAAAAGCGACGCGGTAAAGCTTTCGTCGCGATTGGGGTACAACTGCATTTCAAATTGAACGTTGTTGTTTACCAATTCTTCTACCAATTTATTGGTGTTTTCTAGTGGATTATCGCCATCGTTCATAGCATGCACAATGAGCAATTTACCTTTAATGTGTTGGGTATTGCCAATGGCCTGATTGGTTCTATAACCGCTGGTAACTCCTGCTTTGTTCATGTAACGTTGAATTTGAACGGGATTATAGTTTAACAAATCGGTTACAGGCGATATAACAATACCTCCACTAAAAGGCGAGTTGGGTTGCATCATAGCAGCAAACACTACCCCACTGGCCAATCGGTTACCCATTATAAAGACATTTTTGCCGTCCGATATACCTGCTTTTATCAATGATTTAGCTGCGGCAATATAATCGAGCGCAGGCACCTTAAATAGGTTTCCGTAAATGGATTTTCTAAATTCTTTTCCGTATCCCAATGCACCATGGGCCGCTACGGTAGCTACTACATATCCTTGCTCTGCCAATTTGTACGACACGTCTTGTTTCCATTGGTTTTGAGCATCGGTAACGTCAAAAATAACAGGAGCGCGGGTTATGCCAGGTTTGCGCAAAATCCATCCAGATAGGCCATCGGCAAACTCAAATTCTTCTTTTTGAATGGTCTCATTTAGCTCGGTACGATACAACTCGCGCAATTCTTTCCCTTTGTTGTCCATTACGGTATACACAAATGGTTGTTGAATGCTACTAAAAGTGTTCACCAAATAGGTAAAATTAGCAGAGAATGCAGCATCGTTGGTACCATCGGCTACAGCTATGGCGCGTTTTTTACCATTGGTAATGCTTATGGCATACACGCCTCTGTTTAATGGACCATTTTCTGTCGACTGATAATAGACCTCTTTGTTTTTGGCATCGTATCCGTATACTTTGGTAACGTCAAAATTACCTTTCCCAATTTGCTTTTGCAAAATACCTGCCTGGCTGTACACGTAAGCATGGGTATATCCATCCTTGTCACTCAAAACGGCAAAGTTGGTGTTATCGGCAAAAAATAGGATAAACGAAGCTATATCGGGCGATATAAATTTGGTATCGGCATAGTGGTACACACGTTTGGCTACCAATGTTTCTGCATTCACCAAGGCTATACTAAGCTGTTTTTGAACATCGTTTAGGTACATTACGGCAAACAAATTATCTTGGTAACTCCATTTAATTTGGGTAATGTGCACGTTAGCCGCATCTGGCAGTTCTATGGCTTTGTTCCATTTGTACTGTACATGGTACATATACACCTTATTATCTTTGGCATACACCAAGGCTTTGCTATCCTTAGACCATGCCATTTGATGGGTTTGTCCAAATGCCTTAGCAGCATGTACTGACAATACGCCATTGTGTGTAGTGGCACTGCCATCGGTGGTAAGTTGCACCTCGGTATCGTAAAGCAAACGCTTAATAAACAGGTTGTTATCGCGCTCAAACGCCACCATACTGCCATCAGGGCTAAACATTGGCATGTTTTGTTTGCCTTTTAGCGACAATTTGTCACATCGGTTGTTGGCAAACTGATAAACGTAGTAATCTTTATCGGCTGCACGCAACAAAACTCGCTTATAATCAGGGCTAAACCTAAATGCTTCGACGGTTTTTAAAGGCACATTGCGCATGGTAGAAAATACCAGTAAGGTGTCTTCTTTGCCCGTTTTGTAATCGCCGCTCAGCATAACAGATTTATTGGCCGATAATCGGGCATAATTTTTACCATCTTGCAAAGAGACTAATACCGGAGTATTGGCATATATACCTAAACAACAGGCAATTAGCAGAAATAGTGAACTTAGTCTTTTCATAACCAACTAGAAATTCTTTTTTAGCGATTCAAAAGTACTACAAAGGCACTTGACAACAAAATTATTTTACCAAATTTATTAGTCGATGACATTTTTTTGACACTTTGTCAGTTTTTAAATGGTAATTGGCTTTGGCACGGAATTTGTAATAATATTGACGAATCGGTGACGTATTGATGAACGAATGTGAATAATCGGTGAATCGACTAATCGGTGAAAGTTTGTGCAAGGTGAGTGCAATAAAGTTTACTTTAATTGCCGAACCGCAGCCAAACTTCATGAGGGCAAAGCCCGAATAATCGACTAATCAATCTATTCGGGCCCCTCGACAAGCTCAGGGACCGAATAGAAACAAAAAAGAATATAAACAATTAAAAATAAAGAATTATGGGAAAAATTATTGGAATTGACTTAGGAACAACTAACTCTTGTGTTGCCGTAATGGAAGGCAACGATCCTATTGTTATTGCAAACAGCGAAGGTAAACGTACTACTCCTTCTATTGTAGCATTTATTGAAGGTGGCGAACGCAAAGTGGGCGACCCTGCTAAACGTCAGGCTATTACAAACCCACAAAAAACCATCTTCTCTATTAAACGTTTCATGGGTGAAACCTATGACCAAACTCAAAAAGAAACCCAACGCGTTCCTTATAAAGTAGACCGTGGCGACAACAACACTCCACGTGTTAACATTGACGGACGCTTGTACACCCCACAAGAAATTTCGGCTATTATTTTGCAAAAAATGAAAAAAACTGCCGAAGATTACTTGGGT
>JAZRBL010000063.1:0-8398 GCA_045635045.1 Candidatus Enterocola sp.
ATTAGCCTTGAAGTACGTCTTGAGAATGAGACGGTGTGGTTAACACTTGACATGATGGCAGATTTATTTCAAAGGAATAAATCTACCATATCACGACATATTAAAAATATTTTCACAGAGAAAGAATTGACACAAACGTGAGTTGTTGCAAATTTTGCAACAACTGCTTCTGATGGTAAAATTTATCATGTTGATTACTATAATTTAGATGTTGTTATTTCCGTTGGTTACCGAGTAAAAAGTATTCGAGGAACACAGTTTCGTCAGTGGGCAAACAAGGTATTAAAAGAATATTTATTGCGTGGGTACTCACTAAATTATCGGTTTAATTTAATAGAAGAGCAACTCAGAGAACATAAATCCATACTTGATAAACACGAGGATAAGATCGATTTCTTTGTGCGCACTTCCTTACCACCCACAGAAGGGGTTTTCTTCAACGGACAAATTTTTGATGCGTACAAATTTGCTACCGACTTGATTAAGTCGGCTAAGATATACACATCACATCTATCGGATGCATTGAAATTGGATTTGCAGAAACACAACAATCAATACCCGCCCATTGAGATAGAAAAATACACCAAGGCGCACGATAGGTTCCTGATTATTGACGATACCGATGTGTACCACATTGGCGCATCGCTCAAAGATTTGGGCAAGAAACTGTTTGCCTTCTCTAAACTGAATGTATCTCCCAAAATATTATTATAACACTACAATTTTTGGTAGCATTCCAACATACGTGGTGAAACGTGGTAGGGAGGAATTTTCCATAAACAAAGCAACTCCCAAAGAGTTGTTTTTTTGTTGTGGTTTTTCTAGTATACCACCCTTCGACACCCTTCGACTTCGCTCAGGGACTGGCTCAGGGACCGCGTGGAAAGTGTTCAGGGAGCGACTGGAAAAGATGTTAATGGGCTATATTATTTCTTATTTCATGTTATTTGAACTACGCATTTTGATATACAGAGAATTTGTAGTACCTTTGCCACATCAATCTTAATTATTAACCATTTTAAATTCTCATTTTATGAAGAAGCAAACAAATTTATGCCTAGAAGGTGCGCCTATAGAACTTCACGGAAAGGCGGCACAGCGTTTTTGGAATCTTATTAGAAAGCCTAAAAAAGCGAGTCTCGAAGAAAGAGAAAGAATGAAGAAAAATTACGAGTATTTTAAAAGTATCTCTCAATGTAATTTATTATGAATTCAATTCTTGAAAACCGCAGATTTCGCAAATTAGAAGAAGGCGAAACCATCAAATCGTTCAACTGCGGTGATACTGAGTTGAACGATTTTATTTTAAAGAATGCTGATAACTACAAGAAAACCCTACTATCCGTATCGTATGTATTAGAAGAAAACGACAAAGTAATAGCGTATTTTTCGTTATCAAACGACAATCTTTCTGCAGATATTTTTGAATCTAAAACGGATTTCAATAGAAAAATGCGCAAGCGTTTTGTTAACGAGAAACGTAAAAGACACTTCCCTGCTATGAAAATTGGTCGATTTGCAGTTGAGATAAATCAAGAAAACAAAGGGATTGGCACTGGACTGATAGATATTATAAAATATGCACTGATTGACAATCCTCAATCTGGTTGCCGATTTATTACTGTAGATGCCTATAACGATGCCATTCCATTTTACACAAAGAATGGTTTTGTTATGGTAAATTCATTCCAGAAAGATAGACGCACACAACCAATGTTTTTTGATTTAGCACAGTTATTGTAATACCGCTAAAAAAGCAACTCCCCAAGAGTTGCTTTTTTTGTTACGGTTTTTCTAGTACACCACCATTCGACAAGATCAGGGACCGCGTGGGAAGTGCTCAGAGACCGTATGAAAGTACTCATGGAGTGCGCGGAAACAACATTTTGCATTCCCAACAATTTATCCTACCTTTGCATAAGCAAACACACGGGTGCTCATCGTCCGAAGTTATAACATCTTAATTTTATAATCTTATGCAAAATTCCAATCAAATTATTTTATATCGTCCTAACGATACGATTAGCCTTGAAGTACGTCTTGAGAATGAAACTGTGTGGTTAAACACATCACAAATGTCTAATTTATTTGAACGTGAGGAATCAAACATTAGGCGACATATCATTAATATCTTCAATGAAAATGAACTGCCTAAAGATAATAACGTGCATTTTTTACACGTTAATGCAACAAAGCAACCTGTACCATTCTATTCTCTTGACGTTATTATTTCTGTGGGATACAGAGTAAAAAGTCAACGAGGTATTCTATTCCGCCAATGGGCAAACAAAGTATTAAAAGAATATCTACTTAAAGGATATTGACGATACCGATGTGTACCACATTGGCGCATCGCTCAAAGATTTGGGCAAAAAATTGTTTGCATTCTCTAAATTGAATGTATCGCCAAAGATGATATGGTAACTGAGTACAATTTACATCGTTCCAACTACACCATTAGCCTTGAAGTACGTCTTGAGAATGAGACGGTGTGGCAGAGGTGGTTGTAGGGAGTAAAAAATATAACAGGGCTACCTAGCGTAGGTTAAGGTAGCCCTGTTACTCTGTACAGATAAGCACCAGTAGTGACGATAGATAGTGCAAAGGTATCAGTCTGCTTCGACAAGTAAGATGGGCGATAGAAATAAGGGCATTGCACCTATCACGTTTGCTATGTACCTACTGCAAACATACTTTTTGTACGCATAAAATGCAAATATTTATTGGTATATTTTCAAATTTTAACACGCTACAGATATCTGTAGCGCTTTTTCTGCGATAAAAAACGCATCTATGTGAACAAGTGTTAAATTTATGGATTTTGCCTTTTTCTAATGGCTAGTTTTTCCTTTTAATGAACCTCTGACTCTTACCTACATTTCAATAAATTGTTTATTTTTGCAGTAAACAACTTATCTTCTACTCATGAAAAAACTAACGTTACTTTTTTGCTTTGTTGCGATTTTATCATCGTGCGAAAACAACCCATCGCTAAAAAACACAGCGTATATACCGCCTGCACCCGACTACAGCCAAGAGAACATGTGGTACACTATTTTGGACAACGACCAAAGCGGTGTGGACGTATTTTACATTCCGTCTACCTGGGAGTTTGATTGGTTTACAAAGGATAGCGTGATGTGCCATTATGCCGACATCAGCAACCAACAGCACCTGGATAACATGAGCATTGAGATGCGAAAAGTAGCGGATTACATGGCCGATGGCAACCGTTTCTACTCTCCTTTTTATCGACACATTACACTCGATACATGGGCCACCTTGAACGAAGATACCATCCAAGCGCGATACAACAAGGTATCGTTTAATGATGTTCAACAGGCGTTTAATTACTTCCTGAATAACTTTAACCAGCAACGTCCTTTTATTTTGGCAGGCTTTAGCCAAGGGGGAAAATCGGTGGTAGAGTTGATGAAAACCATGCCCGATGAGGCTAAAAACAGAATGGTAGCGGCGTATGTGTTGGGTTATAAGGTTACGGCCGATGATATTGCCGCAGCGCCCTGGATTCGTGCAGCTAAAGACTCTATCGACACGGGTGTAACCATTTGCTACAACTCGGTATCGGATGTAAAATACACAAAAGACATACTTTGCAAGGGCAACGTTATGTGTATTAACCCCGTTAATTGGCGTACCGACAGCACTCCCGCTACCCTACAAGACACCATTACCGTTACGTTAGATACGCAGTACAAGGTTTTGGTTCTAGAAGGTTTTGACGGTAGTTATCTGCCTAATATCTTAGACATTATAAACGTGGGCGATTATCACGGTATTGAGCCTTGGGTTTACAGCGAGTGCTTGCGTAAAAATATAAAACAAAGAATTGCAGCGTTTGGGAGATAAAAAAAGGAGGTGATTATTCACCTCCTTTAATATTTACAAATAAACCGAAGTTTACTTCACTTCCCAAGTATCGTTGGTAAGAAGCAACTCCTGGAAATTGTGGTATTTAGCTTTTTCGCTTACTTCGGCAATTTGTTGGTGAACAGAGTCGTTGTAAGTAGGAGCATCCACGTCGCGAATTACGCCCAATGCAATGGGGAAATCAGGACCTTCCATAAGGGCTAATTTTAATTGCAAGGTGTTGTCTTCGCAATGTGCGTCGTGTACCAAAATATCTTTTTCGGTAATGCCGTTTTCGCCCAATTTTACCACTTTCAAGCCAAAGCCTTCTTGCATCAAACCAAACTCTTTGTTTTCGCCAAATAGCATGGGTTTGCCGTGTTCTAGGTAAATAGCGTTTTTAGCACGACCTTCGCTAGTAGCCACTGAATCGTGGGTACCGTTGTTAAAGATAACGCAGTTTTGCAATACTTCTACCACCGATGCGCCTTTGTGTTTAGCAGCTGCTACCAATACTGGTTCTGCTCCTTTAGCGTCTACTGCTACGCAACGAGCAAAGAAACGACCACGCGCGCCAAAGCACAACTCGGCTGGACGGAATGGATCTTCTACAGTGCCGTAAGGAGACGATTTACTTACAAAACCACGGTCTGATGTAGGTGAATATTGACCTTTGGTTAGACCGTAAATACGGTTGTTAAGCAAAATCATATTTAGGTCGATGTTACGACGCATAGCATGAATAAAGTGGTTACCACCAATAGCCAAACCGTCGCCGTCGCCACTAATTTGCCAAATAGTCAAGTTAGGATTAGCAACTTTTGCACCGGTAGCAATGGCAGCTGCACGACCGTGAATGGTGTGCATACCGTAGGTATTCATGTAATAAGGTAAACGCGACGAACAACCAATACCCGAAATAACGGCTGTTTCGTGAGGAGCTACGCCCAAGGTTGCCATGGCTTTGTGTAGCACAGCAAGCAAAGCGTGGTCGCCACAACCGGGGCACCAACGGGGTTGTCCTGCTTTAAAATCTTTTGCGGTATATACTGTTTCGTTCATTTTTTAAGCCTCCATCATTTTAGTAAACGCTTCGATCAACTCTTCTACAACAAATGGTTGACCTTTTACTTGATTGTATTGCATAGGACAGAATCCGTCAACTTTCATGCGCAAGTAGCCTGCAAATTGACCCATGTTTTGTTCTGCCACCACCACTTTCTTGTACTTTTTAAGTACCTCTTCGGTATTAGCTGGAAGTGGGTTGATGTATGTGAAGTGAGCCAAAGCCACTTTTTTGCCTGCTTTGTTCATTTCTTCGACAGCCGAGCAAAGGTGACCGTAAGTACCACCAAAACCAACTACCAACAAATCGGCATCTTCTGCGCCTTCTACCTCAACGTTAGGTACAGGTATTTTATCTACTTTAGCCTGACGAAGCAAGGTCATTTTGTGGTGATTTTCGGGTTCGGTAGAAATAGCACCCGTTTCGTTGCTCTTTTCCAAACCACCAATACGGTGCATAAATCCTTCTTGACCAGGAACAGCCCAGTAACGAACACCAGTTGCTTCGTTGCGTTGGAATGGAGTCCAAGAACCAGCCATATCGGGTGTTACGTAAGGAGGATTGATAGCAGGATAATCGGCCAAGTTAGGCAATTTCCATGCAGCTGAGCCATTGGCAATAAAGGCATCGGTCAACAACACAACAGGAGTCATGTGTTCCAAGGCAATTTTACAAGCCATGTAAGCAGAATCGAAACAATCGCCGGGCGATTTAGCTGCAATTACAGGCATTGGGCTTTCGCCGTTACGGCCGTAAAGCGCTTGCAAAAGGTCAGTTTGTTCCGATTTGGTAGGAAGACCAGTAGAAGGACCTCCACGTTGTACGTTCAATACTACCAAAGGAAGCTCGGCAATAACAGCCAAGTTCATGGCTTCGCTCTTTAAGCAAACACCAGGACCCGAGGTAGAAGTAATGGCCAATGCGCCTGCATACGATGCACCAACAGCCGATGCACAACCTGCAATTTCGTCTTCGCATTGAACGGTCATTACGCCCAACGATTTGTGTTTAGAAAGTTCGTGCAATACGTCGGTTGCAGGAGTAATAGGATAAGAACCCAAGTACAAAGGCAAGCCCGATTTTTCAGCCGCAGCCATAAAACCGTAAGCGGTTGCTTTGTTACCGTTAATATCCATGTACAAACCAGCGGCTTTCTTTTCTTTGGTTTCGATGCTGTAAGTTGTGCTAACCGATGCATGAATGTTATGACCGTAGTTATAACCATCGTTCAACACTTTGATATTTGCTTCTGCAATGGCAGGTTTTTTAGCAAATTTTTCGCGCAACATGGCTTCTGCAGCAGGAATATCGCGGTTAAACAACCAGCAAACCAAGCCCAAAGCAAACATGTTTTTGCAACGCATCGCTGCTTTAAAGTCCAAGCCAGAATCTTTCAACGATTCTTTGCACATGCTAGAAATAGGCGCTTCTACTACTTGGTTTTTGATGCCCAATTCTTCAAATGGGTTATCGGTAGTAAACAACGCTTTTTTCAAGTCTGCTTCTTGGAACGAATCTGTATCGATGATGATGATAGAACGCGATGTACAGAATTTATATTGGGTTTTAAGCGCAGCAGGGTTCATAGCAATCAACACGTCGCATTTGTCGCCAGGTGTCAATACTTTGGTAGAACCGATGTGCACTTGAAAGCCCGACACACCTGTCAACGAGCCTTGTGGGGCGCGAATATCGGCAGGATAATCGGGAAATGTACTAATGTCATTACCTGCGGTAGCCGAAATGGTCGAGAAAATATTACCCGCCAATTGCATACCGTCTCCGGAGTCGCCACTAAAGCGTACCGTTACGTCTTCCAATGCTTCAATTTTCATATCCTTAAAAATATATTATTTTATAATTTTCCGTGAAAAGTACAAAAATACAAAAAAATTGATTTATGCACAAATTATAGCACATTTATTCAGTATTTATTCATAAAAAATCTAATTTATGTATAATTATACGTAATATATACAAAAAAACACGTCATCCCAAAATGGAATAACGTGTTGTAAAGTAAAATTTATTTGCCATAAAGGAAAGTAAGGGGTACGTGTACACGGGCAGCCCACGATTTTTCGTCGTGTGCAGCACCGGGATAAAATCCGTGGCTAAAGTTGGCTTCGGTATAACCCATTTCGGTGGGGATGGTAATCAACTCTTGGTAGAAAGGCACGTAATAGTAATCGGATGTTTTATCGCCACAGTCAAAATAAATACGATGCGCACCATCGGTAGGCAACTTATCGCGCAAATAAGCAAACACAGCCGCTGCCCAACCTTCTTCGCCGCTTACGCTAAGGTGAGTGGATACGCAAACGGCCGTTCCAAACACATCAGGGCGCTCGCACATACCATAAAACGACATCAAACCACCCATGCTTGAGCCCATAATGGCCGTATTATCCCTATCGGGCAAGGTAGAAAAGATGCTATCCACCATAGGTTTAATGGTATTAACAATCATATCGACGTATTCATCGCCTCTGATTTCTTTGTTGCAATAGCTTTCAAAACCTGTAGTGCTGTATTTTTCGGTATCAAAGTACTCGGTTAGCACTTTTTCGGGCATTAAATCGCAGATTCTTGAATTATCGATGCTATGAATACCCACAGCTATAAAGGGCTTGATTTTACCTTCCTCTATCAGCTTGCCGCCTACCTCGTCTATTTCCCAGGCTTGTTTGTTCCACGACGATTTTTTATCGTATAAATTTTGCCCGTCGTGCATGTAAACAACGGGGTATTTTTCATCCAAATTGTACCCTTCGGGCGTCCAA
The DNA here is from genome assembly GCA_045635045.1 of Candidatus Enterocola sp. Lineage (GTDB taxonomy): Bacteria > Bacteroidota > Bacteroidia > Bacteroidales > Paludibacteraceae > Enterocola. The sequence goes on from JAZRBL010000063.1 coordinate 7,720, forward strand.
ATATCCAGGTAAACCGTACTACCAAAGTTTTCGTCTTTTACTTTGGTTCTGTAAAGGGTACCCGTAGTAACCTCTTTGGACGATTTAGGCAAATCGTGCACGCGTGTATCTTCTTCTTTTTCAGGCTCATCGGGCGTAACATCGGGTGTAGTTTGCTCGTTATCGGGTTGCTCGGGCAAAGTGGGTTCATCCCCTTGTTGATTATCCGAACAACTGGCCATCAACACAGCCATGCTAAGTACTAAAAGGACCTTTTTCATAATGGATTTAATTCGGTTGTAATTTGATTGCGTTGTTATGTTACAAATATAGTAATATTATTATTAACTTTGCAACATGAAAAAAATCACCACCCTTCTACTCTGCTTAATACTGGCTACCAGCGCTATGGCGCAACTAAAAAAAAGTCGCATCGGCAATAATAGCAACCAACACATTACGTTGGGCGTTGGTGCATCATACCCTGTTTTTGACTGCAAAGGTTCCATTGGCGGCGCCGCCAACCTATCTTATACCTACTATTTTATGCCCCGATTGGGATTAAGAGGCGAGTTGGGATATGCATATTTAAGGTATGAACCATCTGCTTCGGGCCCTTCGACAAGCTCAGGGACCGAAATAGGTAGCTCAGGGACCGGAATAAGTGGATCAGGGGCCAAAATAGACGGTCTGCACGTTG
>JAZRBL010000064.1:0-12408 GCA_045635045.1 Candidatus Enterocola sp.
ATCAAAGAACAATACCACTACACCCTTATGAAAGACATGAGTGGTAAAGAAAAAGTACGTATCCTTTTGGCACGTGCCTTGTTTGGTAACCCCGACAACTTGCTACTCGACGAGCCCACCAACGACTTGGACATCGACACCATTGCTTGGCTAGAAAACTACTTGGCCAACTACGAAAATACCGTATTGGTTGTATCGCACGACCGTCACTTCTTGGACGCAGTCAGCACCCACACCATCGACATCGACTACGGCAAAATTCAACAATTTGCTGGTAACTATACCTTCTGGTACGAATCGAGCCAATTGGCCCTTCGTCAACAACAAATGCAAAACAAAAAGGCCGAAGAAAAACGCAAAGAATTGGAAGAATTTATTCGTCGATTCAGTGCTAACGTGGCTAAATCAAAACAAGCTACCAGCCGTCGTAAAATGCTAGAAAAATTGAATGTAGAAGAAATTCAACCTTCTACCCGCAAATACCCTGGCATTATCTTTACTCCCGACCGCGAACCCGGTAACATGGTATTAGAAGTAAAAGGCCTTAGCAAAACCCACGACGATGGCACCGTATTGTTCAGAGACGTTAACTTTAACGTAGAAAAAGGCGACAAAATTGCCTTTGTATCGCGCGACCCTCGTGCCATGACCGCCCTTTTTGAAATCATTAACGATAAAATGAAAGCCGATAGCGGTACCTTTAACTGGGGTGTTACCATTACCCCTGCTTATTTGCCCGTAGACAACTCGGAATTCTTTAATACCGACCTAAACTTGGTAGATTGGTTGGGTCAATACTCGCCCGATACCACCGAATCGTTTGTACGCGGATACTTGGGACGTATGCTATTTGCCGGCGAAGAAATCTTTAAAAAAGCCAGCGTACTTTCTGGGGGCGAAAAAATGCGTTGTATGATTTCGCGTATGATGCTTAAAAACGCCAACGTAATGGTATTAGACTCTCCAGCCAACCACTTGGACTTGGAGTCGATTCAAGCGTTCAACAACTCGCTTAAAACCTTTAAAGGTAACGTTTTAATGTCGTCGCACGACCACGCCTTTATTCAAACCGTGTGCAACCGTATTATTGAGTTGACACCAAACGGCACCATCGACAAAGTAATGGAATACGACGATTACTTGGCCGACGAAAACGTTAAAGCGGCTCAAGAACGTATGTATCAACAATAGTTAGGAGTTAGGAGTTAGGAGTTAGAATATTCTCTCACTTAATCGAAAACTCACAACCGCAGTATTGTTGATTATAAAAATTATTTTCGGCGAGAAGCACGCGTCTACGTTCTTGTAGACCGTCTTTTCGCCAATTTTTTGCCCAAAATTGAACGTCTTTTACTTGCGCTACCGCCCAATTGCCAGCCTCTTCTATTTGCGTTAAACTTTTCCAACGCGACGAGGCCAATGTAGTAGCAATAAATGGAATTTGCATGCGCTCCGCTACCCTTGCCGTTGCCAGCAAGCGCATCTTAAAGCATTGCAAACAACGCCCACCGCGCTCTTTCTCCTGCTCCAATCCAGCTACACACTGCAACCATTCATCGTGCTTGTAATCGTCGTCCACCACAGGCAAACCCAACTGCTTAGCATAACGTAATAGCTCGTTTTTACGAATCATATACTCCTGTTCGGGGTAAATATTGGGATTGTAAAAATAGAGCGTTACCCGATACTGATTGGCCACCAAATACTCCAATATGGGTGCAGCACAGGGCGCACAACAGCAATGCAAAAGAACCGATTTAGCGTCTTCCATCCACTTTTTAACTTAATTAACGTACAAAAATAACAATTTAAAGCAATAATTGCATAATTTCGCCTTCAACTAAAAACGAGCCTCACTATGAAACGTAAAATTATCAATCCATACGCCAACGAAGAAGCCAAAGCTATCGGTTACAACTGTTTTGCTTGCGCACCCCACAATCCCATAGGTTTGCACCTGGAATTTTTCGAAGAAGGCGACGAAGTAACCTGCACCTGGATACCTACCGAGAACTTTCAAAGTTGGATATCTACCTTACATGGCGGCATTCAAGCCACCCTTTTGGACGAAACATGTGGTTGGTTAGTATCGCGCAAATGCCAATTAGCAGGCATGACAACGCAACTCAACGTTAAATACAAAAAACCGGTACTCATCAATGGTACCCCCTTAGAGGTTCGAACCAAAATCAAGGAAATAAAACGCAACTTTGTATTTATAGATTGTCAGCTAACACAAAATGGCCAAATTTGTTCTACTGCCGAGGCTACTTTCTTCTGCTTTTCGAAAGAAAAATCCATCAACGATTTTCATTTTCAACCATTTGAAGTAGAAGAATAAATTGTGTATTCCCGCTCCAAATGCTACCTTTGTAACGCCAATTTACCAATTAACCGATTAGTCATTAATAATGAATCCACTAGTAGATAAAATGACGTCCTTTATTGTAATGGACGTATTGGAAAGAGCGAACGAACTACAACGCCAAGGAGTTGATATTATTCACCTAGAAGTAGGAGAGCCCGACTTTGATGTACCCGAATGCGTGAGCGAAGCGGTAGTAGACGCCTACAAAAACCATCAAACACACTACACCCACTCGTTGGGCGACCCCGAATTGCGCTTGGAAATTGCTAACCTATACAAACGTGAGTACGGTGTAGACGTAGACAAAGACCAAATTTTAGTGACGAGTGGTTCGTCGCCTGCTATTTTGCTAACCATGTTGCTACTTTGCAACACCCAGTCGGAGGTTATTTTATCCAACCCAGGCTATGCTTGCTACAAAAACTTTGTGCTGGGTGCACATGCTACCCCTGTTTTTGTACCCCTCAATGCCGAAAATGGATTCCAGTACAAGGTAGAAGACATCAAAGCCAAAATAACCGACAACACAGCGGCTATCTTTATCAATTCGCCTATGAACCCAACGGGTACAGTGCTTACCCAGCAGTTTATGCAAGAAGTAGCTTCGCTGGGCGTACCTGTTATTTCGGACGAAATTTACCACGGCCTAGTGTACGAGGGCAAAGCGCATTCTATTTTGGAGTACACCGACAATGCGTTTGTGCTAAACGGATTTAGCAAACGTTTTGCTATGACAGGCTTGCGTTTGGGTTACTTAATTGCCCCTAAGCAATACATGCCTGCCATTCAAAAATTGGCGCAAAACTTCCTTATTTGCGCATCGAGCACGGCTCAAAAGGCCGGCATTGCCGCGCTTCGCGACAGTTCTACCTACCAACAAACCATGTTCAACACCTACAACGAAAGACGTTTGTACTTACTAGAACGTTTGCGTGGTATGGGCTTTACCATTCCTGTCGACCCACAAGGTGCTTTCTATGTATTTGTCGACGCTTCTAAATACACCAACAACTCGCTTCAATTTGCCTTTGATGTGCTAGAAAAAGCGCATGTAGGCATTACTCCTGGAGTTGATTTTGGCACAGGTGGCGAAGGTTTTGTACGCTTCTCGTATGCCAATTCGCTAGAGAATATCAAAGAAGGCATGGACAGATTAGAAAAGTATTTGCAGTCGCTGCGCGATGGAGAATCGACTAATCGACTAATCGGTGAATCGATGTTGAGTTGTTTAGGTGTTTAGTCGTTTAGGCGATTTAACGATTCAACAAAAGACAAAACATTTATTTTCACGTTTGAAGATAAAATTGTAAATTTGTGCGCTAAAAATTAGAGGATTATGAATATATCGTATAATTGGCTTAAAAACTACATCAATTTAACCCTATCGCCCGAAGAAACCGCAAAAAAATTAACCTCTTTGGGTTTGGAAGTGGGTACTACCGAAAACGTACAAAGCATTAAAGGTGGCTTAGAAGGATTGGTAGTTGCCAAAGTGGTAGAATGCGAAGATCACCCCAATTCAGACCACTTACACATTACAAAAGTAGACGCAGGTAATGGCGAATTGTTGCAAGTAGTATGCGGCGCCGCTAACTGCCGTGCAGGATTAACCACTATTTTGGCTACCGTTGGTACCAAATTATACAGTGGCGAAGAATCATTCACCATCAAAAAATCTAAAATCAGAGGCGTAGAATCGTTGGGTATGCTTTGCGCCGAAGACGAAATTGGCATTGGTACATCGCACGATGGCATTATCGAACTACCCGAAGATGCCGTTATTGGTACGCCTGCCAAAGAATACTACAACATAGAAGACGACACCCTTATTGAGGTGGACATTACCCCTAACCGCTCGGACGCTATTTCGCACTTTGGTGTGGCACGCGACTTAGCAGCAGGTTTGGGCATTGCAGTAACCAAACCATCGGTAGACGATTTCAAAGTAGATAACAACGATTACGTAGTAAACGTAACGGTCGAAAATAGCGAAGCTTGTCCTCGTTACTCGGGTGTTACCATCAACAACGTAAAAGTAACCGAATCGCCCGATTGGTTGAAAAACAAACTTTCTACCATTGGTTTGCGTCCCATTAACAACGTAGTAGACGTAACCAACTTTATTTTGCACGAATTGGGTCAGCCTTTGCACGCTTTTGACGGCGACAAAATTAAAGGCAACCACATTATTGTAAAAAACCTAGCAGACGAAACACCTTTCACTACCCTAGACGGTGTAGAACGCAAACTTTCTAGCAACGACTTAATGATTTGCAACGAAGAAGAAGGTATGTGTATTGCAGGTGTATTTGGCGGTTTGGATTCGGGTGTAACCGAAAGCACCACCAAAGTATTCATCGAAAGTGCTTACTTTAACCCCGTATCGGTGCGCAAAACAGCTCGCCGTCACGGTTTGAACACCGACGCATCGTTCCGTTACGAACGTGGTTGCGACCCCAACATCACTTTGTACGCACTAAAACGTGCTGCTTTGTTGATTCAAGAAGTTGCCGGCGGTCAAGTATCGATGGACATTGTAGACATCTACCCCAACCCTATTCAAGATTTCAGTGTACAACTATCGTACGCAAAAGTAAATAGCTTAATTGGCAAAGAATTAAGCAAAGAAACCGTCAAAGGCATTTTGGCTGGTTTGGAAATTAAGATTGAAAACGAAACCGACACCGAATTGAGTTTGTTGGTTCCTCCCTATCGTACCGATGTACGTCGCGATGTTGACGTAATTGAAGATATTTTGCGTATCTACGGTTACAACAACATTCAACCTGACGCATCGTTACAATCGGCTATTAGTTACGTAAGCAAACCCGACAGCACTACCTTGCAAAACAAGGTGTCGGATCATTTATCGGGCGCAGGATTTAACGAAATCTTAAACAACTCGTTAACCCGTATTTCGTACTACACCAACCTAAGCAGCTACCCTGTAGAACAAGCGGTTAAAATTATGAACCCATTGGGCGCCGAATTGAGCGTAATGCGTCAAACCTTGCTATTTGGCGGTTTGGAAAGCATTGCACGCAACCGCAACCACCGTCAAGGCAACCTTAAATTCTACGAATTTGGTGCTTGCTACCACTACAATGCCGATAAAAAATCGGAAGAAAAACCATTGGCTGCTTACAGCGAAGAAATGCACCTAAGCATTTGGATGTGCGGTAACCGCAACGAAATTAGCTGGACCGACAGCGAACGCAAACTTACTTTCTTCGATTTGAAAGCACACGTTATCAATGCATTAACTCGTTTAGGCATTGCTCCTGCTAGCTATACGGTAGCGCCTTTTGAAAGCGACATCTACAACCAAGCAATTACTTTCCAAACACGCGGCGGCAAAGTCATTGCACAGTTGGGTATTGTAAGCAAAGGCATCCTAAAATCGTTCGATATTGACACCGATGTGTTCTATGCTGACATTTGTTGGCCTGTTGTTCTTAAACAACTTAAAAACAGCAAGGTAACTTACCAAGATATTCCTAAATATCCAGAAGTAAAACGCGATTTGGCCTTGTTGCTAGACAAAACAGTTACCTTCCAACAAATTGAAAACATCGCCTACGAAGTAGAACGTAAATTGCTTAAAAAAGTGGTATTGTTCGACGTTTACGAAGGCAAAAACCTAGAACCAGGCAAAATATCGTACGCAGTTAACTTTACCTTGCAAGATGCCGAAAAAACCTTGCAAGACAAACAAATTGACAACGTTATGCAACGTTTAATCAAAGCTTTCCAAGACAAATTGGGGGCAACGATAAGATAGGAGTTAGAAGTTAACGATTAAACGATTAAACAATAAAAATATAAAATTATGGGAAGAGCATTTGAATACCGCAAAGCTACCAAAATGAAACGTTGGGGAAACATGGCCCGCGTTTTTACCAAATTAGGCAAACAAATTACCATTGCTGTACGCGAAGCAGGCAGCGACCCTAACGGCAACCCACGTTTGCGCATGTTGATGCAACAAGCTAAAAAAGAAAACATGCCCAAAGACAACGTAGAACGTGCCATTAAAAAAGCATTCTCTAAAGACGAAGGCAACTACAAAGAAATCAACTACGAAGGATACGGTCCTCACGGTATCGCTATCTTTGTTGAAACCGCTACCGATAACAACATGCGTACCGTAGCCAACGTACGTAGCTACTTTACCAAAGCAGGTGGCTCGTTGGGTACCAGCGGTTGCTTGCAATTCTTGTTCGACCACAAATGCGTATTCTCTATTGTTCCCAAAGAAGGCGTAGAATTGGAAGAACTAGAATTGGAATTGATTGACTTTGGTGTAGAAGAATTGGAACAAGACGAAGAAGGCAACATCGTATTCTACGGCGATTTCCAATCGTACTCGGCTATTCAAAAATACCTAGAAGACAACAACTTCGAAATCAACAGCGCCGAATTTGAACGCGTTCCTAACGATTACAAAACCGTAACCGAAGAGCAACGTGCTTCTATTCAAAAATTGTTGGATCGTATTGAAGAAGACGAAGACGTACAAAACGTTTACCACAATATGGCAGCAGAATAAGTAGCTGTTATTTCTTTACCCTAACCTCATTTTTGGCTACAAAGTCTTTCCAATTTTTGTAAGGCTTGTCAGAAATGGGGTTTTTCTTTTGTAGAAAATGGCAATAGGCTGCCGCCAAAGCATCGGTGGCATCCAGTTTTAGGTTCAGCTCTTGAAGGGGAATTTTTAGAAAGCGGCGCAACATATCGGCCACCTGCTCTTTAGAAGAAGCCCCGCTACCCGTTATGGCCATTTTTATTTTTAAGGGGCTATATTCGTTAACCGTCAATCCTGCACGCATAGCTGCAGCAATGGCTACTCCCTGCGCCCTGCCCAACTTTAACATCGACTGCACGTTTTTGCCAAAAAAGGGAGACTCAATGGCCAACTCGTCGGGCCTATAGCGTTCTATTAGGGTACAAATAACATCAAAAACTTTGCGCAATTTTTCGTAGTGTGTCTTGCAATCTTTAAACTGCACACAACCCAAATCTACCAATTCTACCTGCGAGGTTCCTTGGTATTTTAGCACGCCAAAGCCCATTACCGTGGTACCTGGGTCAATGCCTAATATGGTGTATGCGGTAGCTGCTTTCATTACACATCCAATCGGGCATCGGCACCCCACATGAGTTTTTCGCGCAAGGTTTGAAAATAGGTATGACCATTGCGTTTGGCCACTTTAACGGTGTAATCGGCTTTTTTTAGCACCAAATGCAAGCCACTTTTGCATACCACCGATCGGCCATCTACCGCAATTAAGAAATGGTTGTTACGGCTTTCTACGTCCAAATCAATTTGCCAATGATCGGGCACAATAACAGGGCGTAAATTTAAACTATGAGGAGCCACGGGCGATACCACAAAACTACTGCTTTGAGGCATCACAATAGAAGCGCCTACACTCAAGGCATAGGCAGTAGAACCCGTAGGAGTAGAAATCAACAAACCATCGGCACGATAGGTACATAAATATTGCCCGTTAAGCGAGGTGTGTACCTTAATCATGGACGATGTATCTTGCTTTAACACCGCCACTTCGTTTAGCGCAATGGTATCTCCATCGGGCAAAACATCGGGAGCTTTTACTTCTAGCAACGAGCGTTCTTCTACATTAAAACCCTCTGCCATAATTTCGTCGATAGCGGCCGAAATTTCGTCGCCCTTTACATCGACCAAAAAGCCCAAATTGCCTAAATTGATACCCAAAATAGGGATACCTGCACTTCCTACTCGTTTAGCAGTTTTCAGAAAAGTACCATCGCCTCCCAAACTCAACGCTAAATCTACATCAAAGGAATCACCCTTTTGAATGACTTGATAAGTAGTGGGTAAATAGGCATGATTGCTGCGTAAAAATTGCTCCATACGCACATCCAAAAGGATGGAAATTTGGTGTTTTTCCAAGCATTTCAACAATTCGGTCGATGCCTTGGCAAAACCTTGTTTATGGACGCTACCAAATACAGCAACTTTCTGAATATGTGGATAATTTTCTGCCATAAAATAGGAGTTTATCTACAATAAATGATTAACTTTGTTCGTTTTTACTGCAAAGTAAATTATTTTTTATGAAAAAGACAACATTAAGCGTAAATATCAATAAGGTAGCTACTTTGCGCAACGCACGTGGTGGCCAAGTTCCTAACGTGGTACAAGTTGCTTTGGATTGCGAAAAATTTGGTGCGGATGGCATTACCGTACATCCTCGTCCCGACGAACGTCACATTCGTTATGCCGATGTACGCGATCTAAAAAAAGTATTAACCACCGAGTTTAACATTGAGGGTTACCCCCAAGATTCGTTTATCCAATTGGTATTGGAAGTAAAACCTACCCAAGTAACCTTGGTTCCCGACCCACCCGAGGCCCTTACCTCTAACGCTGGTTGGGACACCCTTAAACACCGCGATTTTTTAACTGAAATTGTAGCGGAGTTTAAACGCAACGGCATTAGAACCTCTATTTTTACCGACACACGTGCCGAAATTATCGAAGCGGCAGCGCTAACCGGCACCGATCGTATTGAGCTTTACACAGAGCCATACGCTACCGAATTTGTAATAGATGCAGCAAAAGCAGTAGCTCCTTTTGCCAAAGCCTCTGCTCTAGCCCATCAATGCGGTTTACAAGTAAATGCTGGTCACGATTTAAGTTTGCAAAACCTACGCTACTTTGCCGAGCACGTTCCTTATCTTGACGAAGTATCCATTGGACATGCCCTTATATCGGATGCTCTGTATTTGGGTTTGCAAAACACCATTGAACAATACAACCAACAACTAATTTTCTAACCATCGCAAGTCGATAATATAACAAGCGACAATCAACAAATCAACAAATAAACAAACAACCATGACCTTATTAAACGTATTATTGCAAATACAAGCAACTGGCGCAGCCGTTGCCGACACCATCAACCAAGTGGTAGACAGCACCGCACAAGCTGCTCCACAAACCGTAGAAATGAGCTATTGGGAAATGGCCAAAAAAGGGGGTCCTTTCATTATGATTCCCATGCTTATTATGTCGCTTATTGCCGTTTATATTTTTATAGAACGCTGGGTAGCCATCAAAAAAGCATCAAAAGAAGACACCACGTTTATGGACCGAATCAAAGACTACATTATGGATGGCAAAATTGATTCGGCTACCAACCTTTGCCAACAAGCCAACACACCTGCTGCTCGCATGATTGAAAAAGGTATTTCTCGATTGGGCAAGCCCATGAACGATGTATTGGTAGCTATCGAAAACGTTGGTAACATCGAAACCAACAAACTAGAAAAAGGATTCAATATTTTGGCTACCATTGCAGGTGGCGCCCCTATGTTGGGTTTCTTGGGTACCGTTATTGGTATGGTACAAGCCTTTTACGATATGGCCAATGCCGGTAACAACGTAGACATTACCGTACTTTCTAATGGTATTTACACCGCTATGATTACAACCGTAGCTGGTTTGGTTGTAGGTATTGTTGCGTATTTTGCCTACAACGTATTGGTATCAAGACTAGACCAAGTGGTACAAAAAATGGAAACCCGTACCATGGAATTTATGGATTTGTTGAACGAGCCCATTAACTAATTTCACATGGCTATAAAAAAACGAAATAAAGTAAACCCAACGTTTAGCATGTCGTCTATGACCGACTTGGTATTCTTGTTGCTTATTTTCTTCATGATTACCTCAACGGTTGTAACTCCCAGTGCTATTAAGTTGGTACTACCCAAAAGCAGTAGTCAAGCAGCAGCCAAACCCATTACCAGGGTATTTATTGATGCTAACTTGCAATTCTACGTTGCTACAGGAAAAGAGGCCGAACGCGCCGTTTCCTTTGAAGAAATAGAACCCTTTTTGCAAGGGGTTGTAGCCGCCGAACCCGAGATGTACGTAGCTCTTTATGCCGACGAAAGTGTTCCTTACCGCGAAATTGTGCGCGTGCTGAACATTGCCAACAAAAACCAATTTAAGTTAGTGATTGCGACCCGTCCCGTACGAGAATGAAGTCTAAAAAAGAAAATAAAGATAGCAAAATAGCCGGAGCAATAGGCAGTATCTTGGTACACCTATTACTCTTGTTAGCCCTCTTTTTTACGGGTATGATAGCCTTTATACCCAATACAGAAGAAGGGCTTACGGTTAATTACGGAGACACCGAAATGGGCGATGGTTTGTTTGAACCCGCTCCACAAGAGGCCATAGAAGACCAATTGGTACCAGAAACATCATCAGAGCCTGCGACGGCAACTCCAACTCCAACCCCACCCACGCCTTCGCAATCTGATTTACAGACACAAGACATCGAAGAATCGTTAGAAGTAAAAGAGGCACGCGAAAAGGCTGAAAGAGAAAAAGAGTTAGAGCGTCAACGCCAAGAAGAACTGCGCAAACAGCAAGAAGCTGAAGCCAAACGCATTGCCGAAGAAAAACGCAAGGCCGAAGAAAAACGCAAAGCAGAAGAAGCCGCCAAAAAGAAAGCATCATCTGCGGGCAAAAACGCATTTGGTAGCGGAGGTACAGGTACCGACACATCGTCTAAAGGCGAAGGCAATACGGGTACTTCTGGCAATCAAGGTAACCCATTGGGCGATGCCGCATCAACCAATCGCAATGGTGGTGGAACCGGTAGTGGACATAGCTACAACTTGAATGGTCGTAGCATTAGTGGAAAAATTCCCGAACCCGCCTACACCCGAAACGAAGAAGGGGTAATTGTAGTGACCATAGAAGTAAATGCTGCCGGCACGGTTATTAGTGCAAAAGCAGGCGCAGCAGGAACCACCATAGGCGACGCCACCATGAGACGCGACGCCGAAGCAGCCGCCAAAAGAGCTAAATTTAATAGCATTAGCGGCACCACCATTCAAACAGGAACCATTACTTATCGATATAAATTAAACTAATAATATGAGCGATCAACGTTACAACCTACGCGGCGTATCGGCATCTAAAGAAGATGTACACAACGCCATTAAAAACATCGACAAGGGTTTATACCCCAAAGCCTTTTGCAAAATTATTCCTGATATTTTGGGAGGCGACAGCGAGTATTGCAACATCATGCACGCCGATGGCGCTGGCACTAAATCGTCACTCGCTTACCTTTATTGGAAAGAAACAGGCGATTTGTCGGTATGGAAAGGCATTGCACAAGACGCCCTTATCATGAACATCGACGATCTTTTATGCGTAGGTGCAGTAGACAATATTTTGGTATCGTCTACCATTGGTCGTAACAAACTATTGATTCCTGGCGAAGTTATTTCTGCCATCATCAACGGAACCGACGAGCTACTAGCCGAGCTACGCGAAATGGGCATTGGTGTATACGCTACCGGTGGCGAAACCGCCGACGTGGGCGACTTGGTTCGTACCATCATTGTTGACAGTACCGTAACCTGCCGCATGAAACGCAGCGACGTCATCAACAACGCCAACATCAAACCCGGCAACGTAATTGTAGGTTTGGCATCGTTTGGACAAGCTACCTACGAAAAAGAATACAACGGCGGTATGGGTAGCAACGGTTTAACCTCAGCTCGTCACGACGTATTTGCCAACTATTTGGCACAAAAATACCCCGAAAGCTACGACGCTTCGGTTCCTGCAGATTTGGTTTATTCGGGCGGTTTGAAATTGACCGATAGCGTAGAAGGTTCGCCCATTGATGCAGGCAAATTGGTACTCTCTCCTACCCGCACCTACGCACCTGTGGTTAAAAAACTATTGGATCAATTGCGTCCACACATCGATGGTATGGTACACTGCTCGGGCGGCGCTCAAACCAAAGTATTGCACTTTGTAGAAAACGTACACGTTATCAAAGACAACTTATTCCCTGTTCCTCCTTTGTTCAAAACCATTCAAGAACAAAGCGGTACCGATTGGAAAGAAATGTACAAGGTGTTCAACATGGGCCATCGTTTAGAGGTGTACATCGATCCTGCTTACGCAGAACAAGTTATTGAAATCTCTAAATCGTTTGGCATTGATGCTCAAATTATTGGCC
>JAZRBL010000065.1:0-6009 GCA_045635045.1 Candidatus Enterocola sp.
GGTGCGGACGGGACTCGAACCCGCGACCTCCGGCGTGACAGGCCGATATTCTAACCGACTGAACTACCGCACCAAGACGTTTGTCTCTTTTGCGTTGCAAAGTACGCTATTTTTTTTGAATTGTGCAAGTGTTTTGCCTAAAAAATGCAGCTGTTCTATACTTTTTTTATCCAAATACCAGGGTGTAATGGGTGGTTTGCTCAAAATGAAACCAGTAATTGCTTTCTTGGTAATGCAAAAGTAGCTTGTCTGCGCTATATTGGCAGGTAAAGTGGGTAAATTCGGGGTCTTGCTTCTCCATCTTTTTATAGAAAGCTTCTTTGCAACACCAATACAGCAGGGCCAAACTAGTAGGAGCCTGATGAGTAGAAAGCTGATTCAATTCGGATGCATTCAAAAACTTTTCGGTAATGCGCAAAACTCTATCGGAAGTATATTCTATGTCGATGCCCACTTTAAAAGGAGCCATGGCTACAGCTACGTAGTTTTTGGTGTGCGATATGCTGAGGTGTAAGTCGCTTCCTATTATATAAGGTTGCCCATTGGAGTGGTAGGCTACTTCTTGCATCTTGCCGCATAACTCTTTAAGCAACAATCGGGCGGCCAATCGTTCTTTTTGGCGACTGGTATTCAAAATGCCTTCTAGCAAACTGTCTGTAGGCATTTTTATAAGCGTTTTTAGTTCTTCTACGCTTTCGGTAAGGTGCCAAATAGCGTAGCAAATGCCGTTTATTTGTTGCTTGCAGGTAATCATTCCCAGCGTAAGGTTTCCATGATGTGTCTGATATCGTCGCCGATGTAAGAAATTACAGGAGCCAACGAATCTTTGTTGGGGTGATTGTTAAAATATAGCGCTCCCCGTAAAAAATGCTGGGTGCTATCGGTAGCTAAAAATTGCACAGAAGAGGCCGTGTTGCCTTTAATTTCGTATAGCATGCCGTATACCTGTTTAGTAGAGTCAATGTACGGATTTTCTATAATGGCATCGGCTTTAAAAGCATGTTTGTACACAAAATTACGCGAGTCTTCGGCAATTTCCTGAAAGTTGTTGTTTATTTGCTTGTAGCTGAAGTAGATACGAGCATTGTAAGTAGGGTAAACCACGTCAAACCAAGCCGTATCTTTGCTGTTTTTTTGGATGTAAGCAATGTTTTTAGGGTATTCAAAGCTATACGCGCGAGTGCTATCGCTGCGTTGGTAGGTTTTGTCGGCCAAATGAATGCGAAAATACGACCTAGGTTTTGGGGTATAGTGTTGGCACGAAGTAAACCCCAACAAGCTTATCCACAACCCAACAAAGCCTACTATGTATCCTATCTTATTCATTTACTTGATCTAGAAGGCTTAGTTTGATCGATTTGATGCGACGTTTATCGGACGATACAATGGTAAATTTGTAGTGTTTGTAGTCAATTTCCGATTCTTGGTCTGGAATTTCGCCTTTTAGTTCTAAAATAAGACCTGCCAATGTTTCGGCCTCGCCAATGGAATCTTCAAAATCGGCGCGTTGAATGCCTTTTACTTTAAAGAAATCGTTGAGCAGAATTTTGGCCTCAAATATAAAAGTTTTGTCGTTTAGTTGAACGTACATACGCCCTTCGTCCTCGTCGTATTCGTCGGTAATTTCGCCCACAATCTCTTCTAGAATATCTTCCATGGTAATAATACCCGCTGTTCCGCCAAACTCGTCTACTACCACTGCTATGTGGGTTTTGTTTTGTTGGAATTCTTCCAAAAGGGTGTTAATGTGCTTGGTTTGAGGTACAAAGAAAGGCTTACGAATAAGCGTGCGCCAGTCAAAATCGGGCTTGTCAATATGCGGCAAAAGGTCTTTTACGTACAAAATACCCCTAATTTCGTCTATGTTTTCTTGGTAAACCGGAATGCGCGAATAACCGGCATTAATAACCAAGTCAATTACCTCTTTAAACGATGCGGTATCGCTAATGGCCACTACGTCAACGCGAGGCGTCATGGCACCAACGGTATTGATGTTTCCAAACTTAATAATGCCCTCTAAAATTTCTTTGTCTTCTTTGATTTCTTTCGATGTCAATTCAAAGGCTTGCGATAGCTCGTCCATCGATACGCCCGAAGTGCTGTGTTTTTCTAGGCGTTTCACGTGGCTAGTGGGTTTAATGAGTAGCCACGAAAATGGGTACAATATTTTGGATAAGACATTCAAACCAAATGCGGCATTGCGAGCAAATTGAAGAGGGGAGTTGCTGGCGTAAATTTTAGGCATGTTTTCGCCAAAAAGCAACACAACAAAGGTAATTAGAACCGTATCAATTAAAAATTTGAGGGTTGCCGAAAGGTTGTCGCCCAAAAAGAAATATAAAATTCTACTGGCAACAATAACAATCGATACGTTTACTAAGTTGTTGAATATAAGTAAGGTAGAAAGTAATAAATCGGGTTTTTCGCGTAGCTGAAGTATGAGTTTGTCTCTTTTGTGAGTGCCTTTTTTAAGTTCTTCTACATCTTTTGGTGACAACGAAAAAAAAGCAATTTCTGAAGCCGAGGCAAAAGCCGAGCAGCATAACAAAATAACGAGTAGGATAAATAAGACCAGGGGAATAACCATAAACTTCTGTTACTATAATAATGCCACAAAGATAAAGAATATTTTGCAAACCATAACTATTAATTTGTATAATCCGTCGACCAGCAACTAGTGACAAGCGACAAGTGACAAGCGATATATTTGATTAATTGCCAAAAATATCGTACTTTTGCACCCAACAACGACAGTTCATTAAGACCATCCTGTCGGTAAACAAAACTAGGCTTATGTTCATCATTAAAAACGAAATTCAATTTGATACCGCGCACTTCTTAAGCGGTTACGACGGCAAATGCGCCAATATCCACGGCCACCGTTACAGACTCATTGTAAAAATTGCTTGCCCCGACTTGCAAACCGAAGGTCACGCCCGCGGTATGGTTCAAGATTTTAGCCACATTAAGCCCATTTTGCGCCAGGTGGAGGCTTATTTTGACCACAAACTATTGGTAGAAGACAATGAAGAGGGCAGAAACGTGGCCAAAACCTTGCAATCGTTGCCCAATCAGTTTGAAGTGGTGTTCTTTCCACATCGCCCAACGGCCGAAGAAATGTCGCGCTACATTTACCGCATGCTGCGCCAAAAAGGATTGCCTGTAACCGAGGTAGAACTATTTGAAACTCCCACCAATAGTTGCGTGTACTATGAGTGATATGTCGAGAACCTTGGTCAATGATCCGATAAAAGTTAGGAGTGAGGAGTTAGGAGTGAGGAGTTCTTGTACAAGCAGAGCGCAGAGACAAACGGTCCCTGAGCCAACTCCGGTTCCTGAACCTACTTATGCCTTAGTGGAGCATTTTATCTCTATCGATGGCGAAGGACCAACGGCAGGAGCCCTGTCGCTCTTTATTCGCTTGGCAGGATGCAATTTACGTTGCACTTGGTGCGATACTTGCTATGCGCAAACAGCAGAATCGGCCACTCAAACGCTAACCCTTTCGGAGTTGGTAGAGGTGGTAAAGCAATCGGGCGTAAATCATGTAACCTTAACCGGTGGTGAACCCTTGTTGCAGCCTCAAGTAAAGGAGTTGTTATCGGCTCTGCATTTTGTAACGATACACATTGAAACCAATGGTTCTATTGATATCGAACCCTTTAGAGTAGGGGAGCATGTTCATTTTGTGGTCGACTATAAACTACCCGGAAGTGGCATGGAATCTACCATGTGCCTAAAAAATTTTGACAACGTAACCTCCAAGGATGCCTATAAATTTGTAATAGCCGATGCGGTTGATATGCAAAAAGCGGTAGCCTTGGTGAAACAATACGATTTAACCCACAAAACGCAGGTGTATTTTAGTACGGTATTTGCCGAAATGACCCCTGCCGATGTGGTGGAAGTAATGAAACAAGAACAATTAAACGGAGTAAAATTGCAGCTACAGCTGCACAAATATATTTGGCATCCCTCAGAGCGAGGCGTGTAAAAAATCACCAAATCACCAGAGTGAGTATAACGAACGATATTATGATTGATAAAGAAAAAATAGCCTACCACATTCGCGAAATTATCAAAGCATTGGGCGATGACCCTAATCGCGAAGGATTGTTAGAAACACCCGAGCGCGTGGCACGTATGTACGAAGAAATGTTTCGTGGCATCGGCTATACCAATGCAGAAATTGCCGAAAAATATGCCAAAACATTTACCGAAGACGATATGTGTACCACCAAAAGTGGCAATTATGTGGTAGTAGCGGGTATCCCTATTTTTAGTCACTGCGAACACCACATGGCACTGATGTACAACATGAAAGTGTCGGTTATTTATCGTCCAGTAGATAAGGTAATAGGTTTGAGCAAAATTGCGCGCATTGCCGAAATGGTATCGCATCGCTTGCAATTGCAAGAACGCATTGGTACCGATATTGCCGAAATTATGCAGTTGGCAACCGGTAGCAACGATGTAGGTGTGGTGGTAGAAGGCGAACACAGCTGCATGACGGCACGTGGCATAAAAAAACCAGGCGCGCTTACACGCACCTGTGTCTTTAAAGGTATCTTTGAAACGGACCCAATTGCCCGCAAAGAAGCGTTGTTGTTATTCGGCGAAGCCGAATAAAGTCAAAGGTCGCAAGTCAAAAGTCGCAAGTCAGTGTACTACAAATCCCGATGATGATAAACTCATTCATCGGGATTTATTTATATCTGTTATCGATTCGTCGTCGCAAAGCGACTCAACTACTTAGGCGCTACGGTTTTTAAAAACAATTCGTCCAATTGGCTGTCTTCCAAGAAAGAAGGAGCATCAATCATCACATCGCGACCCGAATTGTTTTTAGGGAATGCAATACAATCGCGAATGCTGTCCAACTCGGCAAATAGCGATACATAGCGGTCTAGACCATACGCCAAACCACCGTGAGGAGGAGCACCGTAAGTAAACGCGTTCATCAAGAAGCCAAATTGTTCTTGTGCGCGCTCGGGAGTGAATCCTAAAATAGCAAACATTTTTTGTTGCAAAGCGCTATCGTGAATACGAATAGAACCACCGCCTACTTCTACGCCGTTAATAACCATGTCGTATGCATTGGCGCGTACTTTGCCAGGATCGGTATCCAACAAAGGAATATCTTCTGGTTTGGGTGCAGTAAAGGGGTGGTGCATCGCATAGAAACGCTCAGTTTCGTCGTCCCATTCCAACAAGGGGAAATCGACCACCCATAGGCAAGAGTATTTGTCGGTAGGACGCAAGCCCAATTGACTACCCATTTCCAAACGCAATTCGCATAGTTGTTTGCGGGTTTTGTTAGCGTTATCGCCACTTAAAATCAAAATTAAGTCGCCGGGTTCAGCATTAAAGGCAGCTTTTACTTGTTGCAATACTTCTTGTGTATAGAATTTATCTACGCTCGATTTTACGTTGCCGTCAGCCTCGATACGAGCGTAAACCATGCCTTTAGCGCCAATTTGAGGACGTTTTACAAATTCGGTAAGTGCGTCCAATTGTTTGCGGGTGTAAGTAGCTGCACCTTTTGCGCAGATACCGCCCACGTAAGCAGCGTTGTCAAACACAGAGAAACCATGACCTTTTACAATGTCATCGATTTCTACAAATTTCATTTCGAAACGGGTGTCGGGTTTGTCGCTACCGTAATATTTCATGGCATCGTGCCAAGTAATGCGAGGCAAATCGCCCAACTCAATGCCTTTGATGCTTTTGAATAGGTGTTTGCTTAAGCCTTCGAACATTTGAATAACATCTTCTTGTTCTACAAACGACATTTCGCAGTCAATTTGAGTAAACTCAGGTTGACGGTCGGCACGCAAGTCCTCGTCGCGGAAACATTTTACAATTTGGAAATAACGGTCAAAACCCGATACCATCAACAATTGTTTAAAGGTTTGAGGGCTTTGAGGTAGGGCGTAAAACTGACCTGGATTCATACGTGAAGGTACCACAAAGTCGCGTGCACCCTCTGGGGTAGAACCAATCAAAACA
>JAZRBL010000066.1:0-4753 GCA_045635045.1 Candidatus Enterocola sp.
ATGCCTTTTTTGTGGAGATTACCGGACTCGAACCGGTCACCTCGACACTGCCAGTGTCGCGCTCTAGCCAGATGAGCTAAACCCCCAATTGCGTTGCAAATATACAACGCAGTTTTTATTTATACAATAGTTTTATAAAAAACTATTACAAATACATCATCGCCTTACCAATAGAAGAAGCCTTCTCTTCGCCCACCAAGGTGGCAGCTATGGCCAAGGCAAAATCTAACGATACGCCAGGGCCTTTGCCGGTAATGATGTGGGCGTCTTGTACTACCTCTTGGTCTTTTTGTACCAAAGCTCCGCCCAAACCGCCTTCGCAACCGGGATAACAAATGGCTTTTTTACCCTCTAGAATACCCAAACCGCCCAACACCATAGGAGCGGCACAAATAGCCGCCAAAGGCAATGATTTGCTATTGTGTTCTTGCAAGAGCGCACACAAACCGCTGTGAGCGGCCAAATTGGTGGTTCCAGGCATACCTCCAGGCAAAATTAAGTACCCTTCTGTGGGTTGAATGTCGGCAAACAAGGCATCGGCTACTACGGTAACTCCGTGTGCTGATGTTACATGCAAGGTATCGTATATAGAAACGGTAACTACCTCTGCGCCTGCACGACGCAATACATCTACTACGCTCAAGGCTTCGATATCTTCAAAACCGTTGGCAAAAAATACATAATGTTTCATATTAATCGTTTATTCTTTTAAAGTATTTGCCGATAAATGGTAAGGTGGATAGGGGTAAATCTTTTTTTACTAAATAAGCAACAAAAACTAGTAGCAACGCTACCTTTATGATGTAATTTACCCACACCAAAGGAGTTACGGCAAAATGGTTGATAACTAATAAGGCCATGGTAAGCAATAAATACGTACCAAATTTGCGCAAATCGTATGGCAAAGGCATGTATTTACATCCTAACAAATAAGATATGGTCATCATAGTAAAGAAGGCGCCAAACGAGGCACAGGCTGCACCAATAAGCCCCCATAATGGCACCAAGAACCATAATAATAATACATTAATTATCAGTCCAATAGAAGAAATAACAAAGCCGTAATAGGTTTTATCGGTTAATTTGTACCAAATGGATAAGTTGGAGTAAATGCCCTGAAACAAATAAGAGAATAGTACAATGGGCACTACTACTAGCCCACTCCAATAGCTTTCGTGAATCAGTATTTTAATGACGTCGATAAAAAGAATCATGCCCAAACAAATAAGCAAGGAGGTAAGCACATAATACTTCATGGTATCTGCGTACATTTGCTCTTTACCTACCGACCTGCTTTTGTCAAACACAAAAGGCTCGTATGCATACCTAAAAGCTTGCGAGAACATCATCATCACCATGGCCACTTTAAAACAAGCCCCATAAATGCCCAATTGCGCAACGGCAACATCGTGATTTTCAAATAGATAGGGAAATAAAATTTTATCGATGGTTTGATTCATAATACCCACTACTCCCAACATTAACAAGGGCATAGAATAATGTAGCATGCGTTTTAGCAAGTGCCAACTAAAGGCAAACGACTCTTTAAATACGTAAGGTAGCAACACCAAGGTTACCAAAAGGGTCGATATAAAATTAGCAATAAAAATATAACCTACCTGATAATTAGGCTTATAGAACCAATCTACTAGTTCGGGTGCGTTGTTGTGCAAATAAGGACATAGCAACAAAAAGAACAGATTCATGCCTATATTGGCAAAAATCATGATAAACTTGATGATGGCAAAGGTAATGGGACGTTTTTTGTAGCGTAAGTAGGCAAATGGAATGCAATCAAAGGCGTCCATAGCAGTAATAAACACCATCATACCTACAAATTCGGGGTATTTTTCGTATCCCAACGCATTGGCAAGAGGGTTAATAAACACCGTACACAACACCACAAACAAAGCAGAGGTAGAAAACAAACTTACCAAGGCCGTTTTGTACACGGTGTTAGGCTGTTCGTTGGCATCGCTCATAAAACGGAACATGCCCGTTTCCATGCCGTAGGTTAAAATTACCATCATCAACGCTGTCCAGGCGTACAAGTTGGTAACAATACCATAGTCGGCCGACGATGAAAGAACGTAGGTGTACAAAGGCACCAAACACCAATTGAGAAACCTTCCTACAATACTACTAATGCCATAAATGGCAGTATCTTTAAATAAGCCTTTTATTGCTGACATACGTTAAAATAAACTAGTTTCACTACCCGATGCGTACCTACTACGTTTTAAATGTTTATAGGCCAAATCGGTTACCTCTCTACCACGGGGTGTACGCTTAATAAACCCTTCTTTAATTAAATAGGGTTCGTATACGTCTTCTACGGTTCCTGCATCTTCGCCCAAGGCGGTTGCAATGGTAGTAAGCCCAACAGGGCCTCCGTTAAACTTATCGATAATGGTGGTAAGTATCTTATTATCAATCTCGTCCAAGCCAAATGAATCAATATTCAAGGCTTCTAATCCGTAGCATGCAATGTCTTTATCTATAACCCCATCGGCCTTTACTTGTGCAAAATCGCGTACACGACGTAGCAAGGCGTTGGCAATACGGGGGGTACCCCTACTGCGTCTAGCAATTTCTAGGGCTGCATCCTCGTAAATAGGCGTATCTAAAATAGCAGCCGAGCGTTTCACAATGGAGGTTAAAATTTCGGTGTCGTAATATTCAAAGTGGCTATTGATGCCAAAACGAGCACGCAAGGGACTGGTTAACAAGCCACTACGAGTGGTTGCCCCTATTAAGGTAAACGGATTTAAATCAATTTGAATGGAGCGCGCACTAGGGCCTTTATCTATCATAATATCGATACGATAATCTTCCATAGCCGAGTACAAATACTCTTCAACAATAGGACTTAAGCGATGAATTTCGTCAATAAAAAGTACATCGTTGGGTTCTAAGCTAGTAAGCAAGCCGGCCAAATCGCCGGGTTTATCTAAAACCGGGCCCGATGTAATTTTAAAGCCCACTCCTAACTCGTTGGCAATGATGTTAGACAAGGTGGTTTTGCCTAACCCAGGAGGGCCGTGCAATAAAACATGGTCTAACGCCTCCTCGCGCATGCGAGCTGCCTGTACAAAGATTTTTAGGTTCTCGACAATGGCATTTTGTCCTTTAAAGTCGGAAAAAGTAAGCGGACGAAGCACGTTTTCGTAGTCGCTCTCGCGCTCACCCCTACTTTTGCGTATATCAAAATTGGTATCCATTAGGCTGTTAATTCTCTAAAAATGGTTTCTAATTGCTCTGCAGAAGTATCTAAAACAGCATTATCGGCCACTAAAACCCCTTTGCGCAACACCAAATAACGGTCGCAAATGGCTGTTACTTCTTGCATAATATGCGTACTAAACAACACCGTTCTTTCTTTACCAAAGTCTTGAATAAGGCTTCTTATTTCTACTAACTGATTGGGATCTAAACCAGTGGTAGGTTCGTCTAAAATAAGCACTTGTGGGTCGTGAATTAACGCTTGCGCTAGGCCCACTCTTTGGCGATAACCTTTAGAAAGCTGGCCTATTTTTTTATGGCATTCGCTACTTAAGCCCGTGCGATCTATCATTTCGTCTATTTTTCTTTTTTTATCCTCCACATGGTACAAATTGGCCGTAAACTGCAACGACTCGCGCACGTACATATCTAAATAGAGTGGATTATGCTCTGGCAAATAGCCCACCATGCGTTGTACTTCTAATTTATGGGTGGCTACATCCTTATTATTGACCAACACTTGGCCCGCATTGGCTTGCAAATACCCGGTAATAATTTTCATGGTAGTAGATTTTCCTGCCCCATTAGGACCCAAGAAACCCACAATTTGCCCTTTTTCTATGGTAAACGACAAATCGTTCAAGACCTGTTGTTGACCGTATTGTTTAAATAGATTAGATACTTGTAGACTCACAAAATTAATTTTAGACGGATAAGATACAAAAGTAACGAAAATACTGATTTGAGCAAAGAGTTTTACCTAGTTTTGAGATTTTATCCTTATTTTTGCAAACGCTAAGAAAAACAGATTATTTATGGCAAAAACCGAAATTGCAACGTTGGGCGAATTTGGCCTTATTAAACACATTGCTCAGCACATTCAACTTACCAACCCATCGTCCGAAAAAGGCATAGGCGACGACGCTGCTGTCCTTAACTACAGCAAAGAAAATACCCGTGCTTTAGTTACTACCGACCTTTTATTAGAAGGCATTCACTTTGACCTTACCTACGTACCCTTAAAACACTTGGGTTACAAGGCGGCTATGGTAAACATATCGGATATTTTTGCCATGAACGGAACGCCCAAACAACTTACCGTTTCTATTGGTTTGGACAAACGTTTAGGCGTAGAAGACATTGAAGAACTGTATGCGGGCATTCTTTTGGCTTGCCAACGACACGGCGTAGATGTGGTAGGTGGCGACACCACTAGCTCGCTTACCGGACTTTGCATTAGCATTACCTGCATTGGCGAAGGCCAAGTAGACAAAATTGCCTATCGTAGCGGTGCAAAACCCAACGACCTTATTTGCGTATCGGGCAACCTAGGAGCCGCATACATGGGTTTACAACTACTAGAACGCGAAAAACGCCTTTTTCAAAACGATAAAAATTTAGCGGGTGTGCAACCCGATTTTGCCGGCAAAGAATATTTACTACAACGCCAATTAAAACCCGAAGCACGCGGCGATATTATTAAAGCATTGGCCGATGCAGGCATTGTTCCTACATCCATGATGGATATTTC
>JAZRBL010000067.1:0-10579 GCA_045635045.1 Candidatus Enterocola sp.
CTACCAAAGGACGCTGCAAAAAGCCCGCTTTATACGCCAATGACGATACGGCTTGAAACCTTCTGTGCACATCGCGTGCTGCCACCAAGGTTTCTTCGTATCGCGACAAAAGAAAAAGCGCCGAAGCCACCAAGTCGGCATAAATCACCGTAGTGCCGTTTACCTGCTTTACCTGTGGTTCGCCAAATAAAATGGGCATTCCCTCCAACTCTTTTAGCGGCAATTGGGGCATACTACATCTTGCCTCGGCATGATCCTGAAAAAAAGAGGAAGGAACAATCACTACCTTGTATTTATGCCATTCTTGCTGGTTAGCCGTATAGCCAACCAAGCTAGCCAACTCTTGGCCGTCTAGCATAAACAACAATAAATACTGTATAGTAGCTTGGTACATCAGAACAAATATAGCATTTTTTTGCCTAAATCGCAAAAAAACTTGACTAAAATATTTTGCTATTCAAAAATTAGCAGTATCTTTGCACCACTCTTCTGGAGAGATGGCAGAGGGGTCGATTGCGGCGGTCTTGAAAACCGTTGTACTGAGAGGTACCGGGGGTTCGAATCCCTCTCTCTCCGCAAATAAAACGAAAATGGGCGTCAAGTTTACTTGAACGCCCATTTTTTTTGTTTTATTTGCATCGCCCCGCGCAGCGGGCGAGGGATCTTTGAGCAACGCAGTTGCGAAAAAATCCCTTGGAGAGAGACACACAAACCGCATTTGATTTCGTTTTTAAAATTGTTTTGCAAGGAGCCCTGCTGGAGCAAAGGGATCACGGAGCAAAGCGACGTAATCCCTCTTTGCAAGGATGCCCGTGGCAGAGAATGGGATCTTTGAACGCCCCCTACTTACAATCAGGACAAATTCCCCTGACCACATAATTCACATCCAACACTTCAAAACCATCGGGCAAGTTAACCACAGGAACCTGCTCCGTACGAAGACAAAACGTCCGTTGACACTTGATGCAGTAAGCATGCGCATGCCTGCAATTCTTATGCCCATGATCGTGGCCATGATGTTGCATACATGCATCAGAAACCTCAACGCATCGGCAATATTTCTTTTGCCCACTACCGTCGTCAATGACATGCAACAACCCGTGCTCTTCTAACAAGCACAACGTTCTAAACAACGTACTTTTATCGACCGTATCGAGCCACAACTCCAAATCGCCCAACGAAAAAGGATGCTCCTGTCTGGCAATGACTTTCCAAATTAGCAACCGAACTGCCGTAGGCCTTATGCCGTGTATTTGCAAAAACTTATCTTCCACAATTTAAATCTTTCAAGCAAAAATTACTCTCCAAACGTATCATTCCCGTCTTTATCGACGAGTCCCCAAACACGGTTTTTGCAAACTTGAGCCACCCCACCTTCGCCAAAAGGGTAAGCGCTACTATATTTACAAGGTATTACTTCTTGGCCTTGGGTATTGATATAACCCCATTTACCTCCATTGCATACGGCAGCCAACCCATCCGAAAAATTCCTTACATTAGAATAGATGCACGGTATTACCACCTTACCCTCGGCATTCACAAACCCACACATATCATCCAACTTTACAGGAGCCAAGGCATTGGTAAAAGGCATAGCTGCATCAAATCGACAAGGAATTACCTCCTGGCCTTGGGTATTAACAAAACCCCATTTAACATTACCATTAGCAACGGCAGCCAATCCACCAGAAAAAGGTTGTGCCACTTCGTATTTCCCCAACGGAATTACCACCTCACCTTGCCTATTGACATACCCCACTCTTTCGTCGCCACCATCCTCTTGCAAAGGTTCTAAGCCTTCTGAGAACAAGCTAGGAATACCAAAAACGGCAAACATGGCCATTTTTTCGTCGTACTGATAGTTAAACGGAATTACCACCTCGCCTTTTTTATTTATAAATCCCCACTTACCTTCTTTTTGAACGGGAGCTAATCCACCACAAAAAGACGCAGCTTTTTCGTACTGAAAAGGAACAACCACCTGATTGTTTGCATCAATAAAACCATACTTACCACGGTAACAAACCGCTGCCACATGCTCCGTAAAAACAGCCGCATCTTGGTACTTACAAGGAATCACCTCTTTACCCTCAGCATTGATATAACCCCACCCTTGATGCGCACAAACAGGTATCAGCGCATCCGACATGGCATTGCGCAAAGGAGCTACCCCTTCTTTTCTTTTAGGAACAAAGTACGCATACACGTATTTAGGCGCCACAATTTCTACTCCAGCCGTATTAACAAACCCCCACTTTTTATCTTTACACACAGCAGCTATTCCGTGTACAAAAGGCCTAACGGCATCGTATTCAAGAGCACCAACCCTATTACCTTGCCTATCAATAAAACCATATTTGTTCGCTTCTCTAACAATAGCAAAACCTTCCGAATACGGATAAATTCGGTCGTAACTTTTTACATTCTCTTGGTAAGAGGGAGAAATTTCTACCGTATACGTATCTGAAGGTTGGCAAGCCGTAAGCATCCCTAGTAGTACCACAACTATCGAAAACAAAAACAGAGAAGTATGTTTTTTCATGATCTTTACATTCGCTTAATAGTATTCAAAAGTAGATATTTATGCGCAAAAAACAAAAAAAAGGACGATTAAAAAATCGTCCTTTTTAGTGACCGCGACAGGATTCAAACCTGTAACCTTCACATCCGTAGTGTGACGCTCTATTCAGTTGAGCTACGCAGCCATCTCGTTTGTGAGTGCAAAGGTAATACAAATTTAATTACCTGCAAATAAAAAATCCACTTTTTTTTGAAAAAGCGGATTTTTTTATACTGCTAATGTATTTTACTTTCTTACATAGATACCATATTGCCATGGATCGAGCGTAAACGACATGGAATCGGTTATATTGATTTCGGTTCCAGTTAGCCATTCAACAAACTCTCCACCAGGTACAGCAGTTTTTACATCAAAGAAAACTTTTTCGTCCGATAAGTTACCGATGTACAAAACCTCTTTTCCCGATAGTTCGCGTCCACAGAACAAAACGGCATCATTGTTTGTTGTTTCGTATACCGTCCATTTAC
The DNA here is from genome assembly GCA_045635045.1 of Candidatus Enterocola sp. Lineage (GTDB taxonomy): Bacteria > Bacteroidota > Bacteroidia > Bacteroidales > Paludibacteraceae > Enterocola. Next base: position 3,049 of record JAZRBL010000067.1, read on the forward strand.
CACCTGCTTCTCCGGCCAACAACGCAGGTTGCGAATGTTTTAACTCGTTCAATCTGACGTAATAATAATAGGTATTATTTTTTTCTTGTTGATAACCAGCATATTTAGTAAAGAAAGGAATGCGATCTTTCAAACCTACCTCTTGACCTGTATACAACATCGGCATACCAGGCATTACATAGGTAAGTGCAGCAAAAGCCTCTACTCCAGCACCCAAACGTTCAAACTCAGTACCATCCCACGAATTACGATCGTGATTGGTGATGTGGTTCATAAAGTAGGTGTCGATAGGATATTTACGTTGTTGCAATGTAATTAAATCGGCCAAGTCTTTCACCGTTTTTTTGCCTTTCACCACTTCTTCGAACGTAAACATAGCAGGCCAGTTGTATAGCATATCAAATGCGCAAACGGTCAAATCAGATTCTGACGACTCTGCCAACATAAACACAGGTTTAATCGCATCTAATTCTTGTCTAACCTTCACCCAAAAATCGGTAGGTACCATCGATGCCACATCGCAACGATAACCATCAATACCCACTTCTTCTACCCAATATTTCATCGCATCGATCATGGCATTTTGCATGTCTTTGTTTTCGTAATTCAGGCTATAGGTATCGGTCCAATCCAAAGGGCTCATTAGTTTCCCCAAGCCATCGTACTCAAACCATGTGGGGTGCTCACTTACCCAAGCATGATCGCAACCGGTATGATTGGCCACCCAATCGATAATAATACGCATACCTAAATTGTGGGCTTGTTTTACCAACGCCTTAAAATCGTCTAATGTACCAAACTCGGGATTCACTGCCTTATAATCTTGCACCGCATAATAGCTACCCAATTCTCCCTTTCTGTTTAGTTCAGAAATAGGATGTATGGGCATCAGCCAAATAATATCAACCCCTAATGCTTTTAGGTAGGGCAAATGATTGGCAAATGCATTGAAAGTACCTTCGGGAGTAAACTGACGAATGTTCACCTCGTACAACACAGCATTGCGCGAATAATCCACTTTCTCGGTTCCAGTAGCACTGTTACAATCATCGCAAGCTGTAAAAGCAAGCATCAAAGCACTTAAAGCAAGTAGTAATTTTTTCATATTTTTTGTCATTTGGTGGGTAAAAATAACAATTATAAAGAAGAATTGCAAATTAAGGTTTTACTCAATGTCTTTTATTCCGTATCTTTGCCACATGAAAATATTGCATACATCACTACTTTTTCTGCTTATCACACTAACGGGTTGCTACAGCGAACCTGCCAATACCAACATACCCAACAAACGTGTTAGTTTTTTAATTGACACCTCTTTATCGGGCCCCGACTACAAACTACACGACGGCATGGGCGTAATGACTCGCATCTACACCAAAGAAAAACCGGCACAGCTTAGCCTTCAGGGTGCGTACGGCGTAAGTGGCGTATTGGTAGTACGTACCATAGACAACTACCTATGTGCTTTTGATCTATGCTGCCCCTACGAAGCCAAAGCCCACTGCGCACTTCAACAAAAGGGCGAAGGCGATTTCTTTTTACATTGCCCCACTTGCGGCAGCGAATTTGAGGTGGGCAACGGCACCGGACGCGTCAACAAAGGTCCTGCCAAACAACCGCTTAAATACTACTGGGCAGATTTACGCGGAGGCGAAAAGTACTATGTGCATAATTAGGGGTTAGGAGTTAGGGGTTAGGAGTTAGGAGTTAGGAGTTAGGAGTTAGGAGTTAGGAGTTAGGAGTTGGGATATTCATTAACTTTTGAGTTTTAACTTTTGAGTTTTCAGTATTTCTTTGTATCTTTGTGCGATTTTGTGCTTATTGCAATTGCACTTTTATAAGATAGAAAAATCTTAACCTCAAACTATACTATGCTTAACGTTGTTATTTTTGGAGCCCCTGGCTCTGGTAAAGGTACCCAAAGTGACTATATTGTAGAAAAATACGGTTTAGTACACCTTTCAACAGGCGATATTTTGCGCGCCGAAATTACTAAAGGCAGCGAAGTAGGCAAAATTGCCGAAGGTCTTATTTCTAAAGGCCAATTTGTACCAGACGATGTAATCATCACCGTTTTGGACAACGCCATTGACCAACACCCTACCGCTAAAGGTTTTATCTTTGACGGTTTTCCACGTACTGTTGTACAAGCAGAAGCCTTGGACAGCTTGCTAAAAAAACGCAACTTGCGTGTTAGCGTGATGTTAAACATTGACGTACACCAAGCAGAATTGGTGAAACGTTTGCTAAACCGTGGCAAAACTTCGGGCCGTAGCGACGACAACTTGGCAACTATTCAAGAACGCATCAACGTGTACGAACAAAAAACCCTGCCTGTTATTCAATTCTACGACAAACAAGGCAAACACGTACGCATTAAAGGCACTGGCACCATGGACGAAGTATTTACTTCTATCTGCGAGGCCATTGACAATCTAAAATAGTCGCTTTGCAGGCAAAACTCCGACTAATCGACTAAACGCCTAAACGATTCATCAACAACTATGGCTGGTTCTAATTTTGTTGACTACGTAAAAATTTACTGCCGCTCTGGCAAGGGCGGAGCAGGTTCTGCGCACCTACACCGCGAAAAGTACGTTGCCAAGGGAGGTCCCGATGGCGGCGACGGAGGTCGTGGTGGGCACATTATTTTGCGCGGCAACAACAATTACTGGACCCTACTCCACCTAAAATACACCAAACACATTTATGCCGGCGATGGCGAAAGTGGTGGTGCAAGCCGTAGTTTTGGTAAAGATGGAGCCGATAAAATTATTGACGTTCCTTGTGGCACCATTGTGTACGATGCCGAAACGGGCGAATACCTTTGCGACATTACCAACCACGGCGAAGAAGTTATTCTAATGAAAGGGGGTCGCGGCGGATTGGGCAACTGGCACTTTAAAACAGCTACCCACCAAACCCCACGTTTTGCACAACCGGGCGAACCCGCCATTGAAAAAACCGTTATCTTAGAGCTAAAAGTACTAGCCGATGTTGGCTTGGTAGGATTCCCCAATGCCGGTAAATCTACCTTGCTTTCGGTAGTATCGGCTGCTAAGCCTAAAATTGCCAACTACCCCTTTACCACTCTAGAGCCCAACTTGGGCATTGTAGGCTACCGCGACGGAAGGTCGTTTGTTATGGCCGACATTCCTGGTATTATTGAGGGTGCACACGAAGGCAAAGGCATTGGACTACGCTTTTTGCGTCACATTGAGCGCAACTCGGTACTACTTTTTATGGTACCAGCCGACGCCGACGACATTAAACAAGCCTACGAAGTATTGCTCAACGAGCTAGCACAATACAACCCCGAAATGCTGAACAAACAACGCATTTTGGCCATTACCAAATCGGACTTGATTGACGACGAACTAGAAGAAGGTTTATCGAAAGATTTGCCCGATGTGCCTCATGTATTTATATCGGCCGTTATTGGCAAAGGCATTGATCAATTAAAAGACATGCTTTGGGAAGAAATTAACCGCAAACCTGTCTTTACCGAAAATCTTGTTCACCGCGACCGCGACGTGTACGACATCGACTTTGAAGACGACGAAGAAGATGCTCAAACCGACGATGAAGACGGCGATGTTGAAGTAGATTGGTAGTTATTTATACAATAAATATATAGTAGGACGCTTCTCCAGTACGGGAAGCGTTCTTTTTTTCCACTCCGCCACCGTTAACGTTTTGATGTATTGGGTTGGCAAGGTTAAATCGCAAGCAATACACAATTTGGTATGCGATTGACAATGCTGCAAGACATCGGCTACCAATTTCATGTTACGATACGGCGTTTCGATGAAGATTTGCGTTTGATGCTCGCCGTAAATGCGTTGTTCCATGCGTTTAAGTTGTTTGGCGCGGTCGGATGCATCAATGGGCAAATACCCTAAAAACGCAAAACTTTGGCCGTTAAATCCCGAACCCATCAGCGAAAGCAAAATAGACGATGGCCCTACTAGAGGCATCACATTATAGCCTTTTTGTTGAGCAATGGCCACCACATCGGCACCTGGGTCGGCAATGGCAGGACAACCTGCTTCCGAAATAACCCCTACGCTCTCTCCTTTGGCCATAGGCGCCAAAAACGACGCAATTTCTTCGGGCTTGGTATGGCGATTTAAAACAAAAAACGTAAGCGAATCGATATCGATGCTTTTATCTACCTTCTTTAAAAAGCGACGTGCCGTTCTAATCTCTTCTACTATAAAATAGGTAAGCGAAGTAATGACTTGTGAATTCGATTGGGGCATAACATCTTGCCAAGGGGTATCGCCCAAGGTGGTAGGAATAAGGTATAAGGTAGCGTTTGCCATACTATTCGGAGTAAACGGTTATGTTTTGTTTGGATAATTTACTTACGTTGTACAAAGGTATTAAATCTTGGGCAGATACGGGCTCTTCGTGCGGCAATAATCCCACTTTGTGCGCCAGCATACCTAAAATTTGTTGGGGATTAACCCCTCTTGTTCGCAAGGCCTCCATGCTCAGGGAATCATCGCGCTTAGACAGTCGCTCGCCCGACTTGGACGACATCAGCAAAGGCACGTGGGTAAACGAAGGAGCTTGCAAGCCCAAAAGTTTGTACAAATACAGCTGTGCGGGCGTAGAAGAAAGCAAATCGTTACCACGCACCACTTCGGTAATGTGCATGGCAGCATCGTCGGCCACTACCGCCAACTGATAGGCATAGGTTCCGTCTGTGCGACGCAACACAAAATCGCCATAAAAATCTTGCAAATCGACGCTTTGATAGCCATACATTCCATCGGTAAACTCCATTACCTGATGGGGCATTTGCAAACGGATGGCTGGTTTTTGCTTTTGCAACCGCTCGTTTATTTGCTCGGTCGATAAATGTTTGCAAGTACCCGCATACAGCACCCTACCATCGGAAGCATGAGGCGCCGATGCAGCCAACAAATCGGCTCTACGACAAAAACAAGGATAGGTTTGCGCCTTAATGCTCATAAACAGCGACGCATAATAATCGGACCTTTCACTCTGATAGTAAGGGGCATACGCACCACCTTTAGTACCACCCTCGTCCCAATCGAGCCCCAACCACTGCAAATCGTCTTCTATCCAACGGGCATACTCTTGCTTGCTGCGTTGGGGATCTAAATCTTCAATGCGCAACACCCAATCGCCCCCTTTGCTCTTTACCGAAAGGTACGACAGCAAGGCACAATACACATTACCTAGGTGCATTCTGCCGGTAGGCGATGGCGCAAAACGTCCGCGATGTTGTTGATTGCCAAGGTTCATAATGCAAAGATATACTTTTTTTGTTGATGCGTTTAGACGATAACGTAAAACAAGCGACAAGTGACAAATTTTTATTATCTTCGCAGTGCATTATGGAACTACCTATAGCATTTATTGAGCAAATGAAAGCCCTGCTCCCAACGGAGTACGAGCAATTTTTTGAGGCCATGCAAACCGCATCGCCCGTAAGCGTACGCCTAAACGACAAGGTAGCTCTTACACCATTGTATAATAAGGTGGCGCATTGCGATAGCGGTTTTTACCTGCCCGAAAGACCCACTTTCACGCTCGACCCTTGGTTTCATGCGGGGGTTTACTATGTGCAAGAAGCCGGTTCTATGTACCTGGAGCACATGATCAAGAAGTACTTAACTCCTAACTCCTCACTCCTAACACCTAACTATGTAAGCTTTTCTGAAACTGCCAAATCTGATGGACATGCAATTAGAGCATTGGACTTGTGCGCGGCTCCGGGCGGAAAATCGACTCACTTGGTAAGTCTACTTTCTGAAAACAGTTTGCTTATTAGCAACGAGGTAATGCCCCAAAGGGCTCATATTTTAGCCGAAAATGCCACCAAATGGGGGTACGGCAATATGATGGTAACCAATAACCAAGCCAAAGATTTTGGCAAATTGGAAGGCTATTTTGATCTGATTCTAACCGACGTTCCCTGTTCGGGCGAGGGCATGTTTCGCAAAGACGAAAAAGCCATAGAAGATTGGAGTGCAGGTTACGTATTGGAATGTGCCGAACGCCAACGCAGCATTTTAAGCGACGTTTGGCCTGCCCTAAAACAAGATGGTTTGCTTATTTACAGCACTTGCACGTTTAATAAAGCTGAAAACGAAGACAACATCGCGTGGATTGCCCAAGAATTGGGAGCAGAAATACTAGAAAGTCGTCATTTTTACTTTCACACCGACCAAAGCGAAGGATTGTTTATGGCAGCCCTACGCAAAACCACTCCCACCACGCAAATGCGTGTTAAGTCGAAGGTCACAAGTCACAAGTCAAGAGTCGAAAGTCTAAAGTCGCCACTTATCAATAGCGAGAATTGGTGCATCAAAGAAGAAAAAAACCTTATATACGCTCTGCCCAAGGCCTACGAAGCCGACTTTACCCTACTCGACAAGCATTTGCGTTGGGTAAAAAAAGGCATGGGCATTGCTACCCTTAAAGGCAAAAATCAAACGCCACACATTGACTTAGCACTATCGCGTCACATCAACAAAAACGCATTTACCGCATACGACCTTGATTTAACCACAGCCTTGCATTACCTAAAAGGCGAATCCATATCAATTCCCGATGCTCCCACAGGCTACTTACTACTTACCTATAGAGGAGTACCACTGGGTTGGGGCAAAAACATTGGCAACCGTTGTAATAACCTTTATCCGGATGCTTGGCGCATCCGCATGAACATTCCCGAAGAATTATGCGCATTACCGTTTTAGGATCGGGCACCTCTATTGGTGTACCTTATTTAAATTGTCCGTGCGAGGTTTGCACATCGACCCACCCAAAAGACAAACGCTTGCGCGCCTCTGTTCGCATAGAGGTGGACGGAAATTGCTTTATTATTGATTGCGGCCCCGATTTTAGGCAACAAATGCTTTTGCATCCTACACAACACATTGATGCTGTATTACTTACACACGAGCACTACGACCACGTTTCGGGCTTAGACGACCTACGCCCTTTTGGGGATGTCAACATATTTGCCGAAAAAAACGTAATCAAAGCCATTAAACGCAGCATGCCCTACTGTTTTCCCAAAAGTGGACTATCGCTATTGGACAAAAAATTGTACCCTGGCGTGCCTTTGTTATCGGTATTTCCCATTTCTACAAAACCTTTTGAAATAAACGGTATTACCATTCAGCCCATTCGATGCTACCACCACGAACTACCCATTTTGGGCTTTCGCATCGGTCAGTTTACCTACCTAACCGACATTAGCCGCATCGACGAGAAAGAAGCAGAAAAAATAATGGATGTAGAAGTGCTGATTGTGGATGCACTACGCCAAACGCCTCATTTTTCGCATTTTATGCTAAGCGAAGCGCAAGATTTTGCCCAAAAAGTTCGGGCCAAACGCGTTTACTTTACGCACCTAAGCCACCAAATTGGCTTGCACGAGGTGGTACAAGCTACATTACCCGAAAATCAATTTTTGTGCTACGATGGCATGGAGCTTACCTTATAAAACAAAAAAACCCACCCAACTGCATGCCATTTTTTTATATCG
>JAZRBL010000068.1:0-10425 GCA_045635045.1 Candidatus Enterocola sp.
CCAATAATGGTGTGTATTTCGTCAATAAATACAATGATTTCGGGGGCTGTTTCTAGTTCCTTAAGAATTTTTTTAAGGCGTTCTTCAAACTGTCCGCGGTATTTGGTGCCAGCCACAAGCGAGGCTAAATCGAGGCTGACAATGCGTTTGTTGAGCAATACATGAGGTGCATTGTGCGATGCAATGCGTGTTGCCAGTCCTTCTACAATAGACGATTTGCCCACACCGGGTTCGCCAATGAGCACGGGGTTGTTCTTTTTACGACGGCTTAAAATTTGTGCCAAACGCTCAATTTCTACCTCGCGGCCTACTACTGGATCTAACTCGCCGTTGTTGGCAGCTTCGGTTAAATCGTACGCAAACGAGTCTAATACAGGGGTTTTAGACTTAGTTTTGGTGGTTTTGACCGATGTGGTATTGCCGTTATGATGGGCAATGTTGCGCTCCAACGATTTGTCTTCGTCGTCTTCCTGAAAATCAATGGGAAGATCCGATCCTGCCAACGAAGTGTCGTAATCATCGCCTTCTTCTGCATAGTCATCGTAGCCATCATCGTAGGTGTCTAGAATGGTGTCTGTTATATCGGCATCAAATGGATCGTTTTGTGCCATAATTAGGTCGATAACGGTACTATAGTTAACCCCTTCGTATTCAAACAAGGTGTTAATGAGGTTGCTTTTTTCTTTCAAAAAAGCCAATAGAAGGTGCTCAGAATCAACCAACTCGCTTTTTAGCGCTTTGGCCTCTAGTTGGGCAAAGTTTAAGATTTTTTCGGTGGTCGATAAAGGTTTGATTTGCGTCAATTCCACCTCGTCGCTGGTCTGAATAGATGCCTCGATGCGGTGTTTGATATTTAGCAAATCAATATTTAGATCGGTAATTAGTTGAAAAGCGTTTCCGCTGCCATCGCGAATAATGCCCATAAACAAATGTTCGGGGTATAATCGGTTGTTGCCCAGGCGAAAAGCCTCTTCGTAGGCATACTGAATAATGCTATCTAAATTGGCGGAATGTTTTTTATCCATGCTCATAATTCATACATTTTTATATACTACTGCAAATTTTGTGCCAAAGTTTGTGCGAGCCGAGAGCAGAGTCAAGCTTGCTTGAACTCTGCCGAGGCGAAGCCAAACTTCATGAAATGCGAAGCATTGAATAAACGACTCACCGCATCACCACATCACCAATTAGAAAAAACCATCAATAAACTTTGGTAGAGTGCAGATTTTTTTGTAATTTAGTCCGATTTTTAGACACAACAAAAATATTATCATAAAAACACAAAATGTTAGATCAAGAAAGAATTATTCAGGTAGACATTGAAGAGGAAATGCGAACCGCCTACATCGACTATTCGATGTCGGTAATCGTATCCAGAGCACTGCCTGATGTACGTGATGGTATGAAACCCGTACACCGTAGGGTTTTGTTTGGAATGAATGAGTTGGGTAATACTTCCGATAAACCCACCAAAAAATCGGCTAGAATTGTGGGTGAGGTTATGGGTAAGTTCCACCCTCATGGTGACTCGTCTATTTACGGTACATTGGTACGTATGGCACAAAGTTGGGCAATGCGTTATCCTTTAGTAGATGGCCAAGGTAACTTCGGTTCGATTGACGGCGATAGCCCTGCTGCTATGCGTTATACCGAGGCTCGTTTGCGTAAAATTGCCGAGGAAATGCTAAAAGACATCGACAAAGATACTGTCGATATGGTAAAAAACTTTGACGAAACGTTGGACGAACCTACTGTATTGCCCACCCGTATTCCTAGTTTGCTTATCAATGGTGCATCGGGTATTGCTGTAGGTATGGCCACCAACATGGCTCCTCATAACTTGTCAGATTCTATTGATGCCATTGTGGCATACATCGACAACAAAGAGGTAGACGATGATACCCTTATATCGCTTATCAAAGCGCCCGACTTCCCAACAGGTGGTATTATTTATGGTTATCAAGGCGTAAAAGATGCCTACTTAACCGGTCGTGGACGTATTGTATTGCGTGGCAAAGCCGAAATTGAAGCCACCGATGACCGCGAAATCATTGTGATTTCTGAAGTTCCTTATATGGTAAACAAGGCCGAAATGGTAAAACACATTTCGGATTTGGTAAAAGAGGGTCGTTTGGAAGGCGTTTCGGACATTGCCGACGAAAGTAACCGCGAAGGTATCCGCATTGTGATTACGCCTAAACGCGACACCAATGCAGGCGTATTGTTGAACAAATTGTACAAAGAAACAGCCTTGCAATCGTCGTTCAGCGTAAACAACATTGCCTTGGTAAAAGGACGTCCTCGTTTGCTTACGTTGCGCGATATCATCAGCTGCTTTGTAGAACATCGTCACGAAGTAGTGGTACGTCGTACCCAATACGATTTAAAGAAAGCCGAAGACCGCGCTCACTTGGTAGAAGGTTTGATTATTGCATCCGATAATATCGACGAGGTGGTAGCCATTATTAAGTCGTCTAAAACCGTTCAAGAGGCCATTAGCCGCTTAATGGAACGCTTTAACTTGTCGGAAGTACAAGCTAACTACGTGGTACAAATGCAACTACGTCAGCTAACCGGTTTGATGCAAGAAAAACTACGTGCCGAGTACGAAGAATTGTTGCGCATGATTGAGCACTTTAAAGAAATCTTGGCTAACGTAGATTTACGCATGCAAATCATCAAAGATGAGTTGTTAGAAGTAAAAGCCAAATACGGCGACGAACGTCGTACCCAAATTGTATATGCATCAGAAGAGTTCAATCCCGAAGACTTCTATGCCAACGAAGAAATGGTAATCACCATTTCGCACATGGGTTACATTAAACGCACACCACTTGCAGATTACAAAGCACAAAACCGCAGTGGTATGGGCTCTAAAGGAGCTAGTAGCCGCGATGCCGACTTTATAGAACACTTGTATACCGCTTCGATGCACAATACCATGTTGTTCTTTACGCAACAAGGCAGATGCTACTGGTTAAAAGTGTACGAAATTCCAGAAGGCAACAAAACATCTAAAGGTAGAGCTATTCAAAACTTGCTTAATTTGGCCGCTGACGATAAGGTTACTGCATTTATCCGCATTGAACAATTGCAAGATGCCGAATTTAACAACAGCCACTACTTGTTGTTCTGTACCAAACAAGGTGTGGTGAAGAAAACCTTGCTAGAAGCTTATTCTCGTCCACGTCAAAATGGGGTGAACGCCATTACCATTCGCGAAAACGACAGCGTTATTCAAGTATTGCTTACCGATGGTACCAACGAAGTATTGTTGGCAAACCGCAACGGTCGCGCCATCCGCTTTAACGAAACCAAAGTACGCGAAATGGGACGTACGGCAACCGGTGTACGCGGTATGACACTTGACGACGAAAAAGACGAAGTAGTGGGCATGGTTGTAGTAAACCCAGAAGCACCCGATAATGTAATGGTAGTTTCTGAAAATGGTTACGGAAAACGCTCAGACTTAGATGGTTATCGTATTACCAACCGCGGTGGTAAGGGGGTTAAAACCTTAAATATTACCGAAAAAACAGGCAAACTAGTGGCCATTCTTAAGGTAAACGACGAAAACGATTTAATGATTATTAACAAGTCTGGAATTACCATTCGCTTTGATGCATCGTCATTACGTGTGATGGGACGTGCTACACAAGGCGTTCGTCTTATTACCTTAAAAGCTAGCGACGAAATTGCTTCTGTATGTGTGGTAGAACACGACAGCGAAGAAGAAACCGTTCAAGTAGATTCTGAAGCTTTGGCCGAAGCACAAGCTGCTTTTGAACAAGCGGGCGAACAGGTTGAAGAAATCGTTGAAGAAGAGGTAATTGAAGAAGAAATTGAAGATCAAGAATAATATTCACTGTTTAAAAGATACTAACATGAAAAAAAGTTTATTGTGGTTAGGCATCGCATTGATGTCGTCTGCATCTGTTTTTGCGCAAAAAGCAAATGTATCTAAGGTAAGCAACATGCTTTATCAAGATCCAGTAGATTATGCCAAAGCTCAAGAATTTATTGAGATGGCAAAAATGGATCCAACTACAGCCAACGAGGCAAAAACTTGGTATGTAGCCGGTCGTATTGGTTACTCTATGGTTAATGCAGAAATTAACAAAATGTACATTAACCAACAACCCGACAACGAAGCTATGTACAAAGGTTTGGATATGATGTATCTAAATTACATTCAAGCCGATAAATACGATGGCGTTTTGGACAAAAAAGGAAACATTAAGTACAAAGAACGTAAAAACATCAAGCGCGACTTTAAAGAAATGCTTGATTACTACTTGAAAGCAGGTTTGTCGATGTACGAAATTCGCGATTATGCCAAAGCGTACACCATGTGGAACGAATATACCTTAATTGCTAAATTGGAAATTTTTGCCGACGATAAGAAACCTGTTGTAGAAGATTCTACTTTCTATCAAATTGAATACTTTGCTGCTATGGCTGCTTCGTACAACGAACAAAACGAAGATGCTATTCGTTTGGCAAAAGATGTAATTGCTGCTAATTGCAAAGAAAGTAGCGGTGCATACGAAATTTTGACCAATGTTTACAAAGCACAAAACGATACCGTTAACTACTTAGCAACTTTGCAAGAAGCGGTAGCAAAATATCCAGAAAATCCATTCTTTGTGGGTTCTATTGTAAACCACTATGTAATGGAAGAAAAAACCGAAGAAGCTTTGAAATACATCGATCAAGAAATTGCTCGTAACCCTGCAAATGTTGATTATGTAATTGTAAAAGCAGAATTGTTGGCACGTCAATTAAGCAAGTTTGACGAAGCACGCGCAGCTTTGCAACCAACCCTAGACAAAGATCCTTTTAACGAAAAAGCGTTGTATGTAATGGCAACCACCTTTACTGCAGAAGCTGACTACATTCAAGAAAAAGCGTCAGACTTAACCAGCAATGCCGAATACAACAAAGAAATGGCTCGTTCGCTAGACAAATACCGCGAAGCTTTGAAATACTACGAACCATTGCGTGAAAACATGGCAAAAGACAGCGATTTGCGCGAAAGCGTGCTACAAACCATGCGTGGTATTTACTTGCGTTTGGAACAAACCGATAAATACCAAGAAGTTAACGCTGAATTACAAGCTATGTAATACCTGCATAACCAGCAATAAAAAATGCGTTCCCCAACGGAGAACGCATTTTTTTTGTGTTTTATGAGTAGTGTTATCTACCGCAGATGGCTTTGAATTTGCAATAATTACAAGCATTGCTTCCTTCTTGGGCTAACGTAATAAGTTGGTCAACATCAAGCATACGGTTAATGCATTGGTGTAATTCATTTAAAAAGTCTTCTTCCCAATTGGAGGGTAAACTTCGCTCGGTGGTTTTGTTAAAGAGGGTAGTATTATCAAACGTATTTTTAACAAAATAAAGGTGTACTTTGATTTGGTTAGTTTTGTATTCGTCTTTGGCAAGCAGGTAGTAGAAACAAAGTTGCAGAATTTTGTCTTGACCGGTTATTTCTCCAGCAATAAATAATTTTTTGATATCCTTTTCGTTTATGATTTTTTTAACCTCTGTATTTTGGGAAGTTTTATAGTCGTACACATGTATAAAACCATCTTTTTCTTCAATTCGGTCTGCAAAACCTTTTAGCTTGATGCGTTGCTCAATGCCAGATACCTGGATAAATTGGTGCATTGACTTTTCGGAAGCCTTGTAAATGAATGGGGTACGTTCTTTGTCTTGTATTAAGCTGGCAATAATGTAGTCCTTAATAATTTCGGCAGCTAACAGCTGAATGCCTTTTAGTGGATAGGGCAGGTAGTTTTCTACATTGCCATTTTTACCCAAATTATACAAGGTACTAGCATAGGCACATTCTATAAGATGGTCTATCTGTTTTGTATTCTTTATTAGGTTGTCGATGTCTGTACGCAATACTTCCTTTTGGGTAAAAGGAGCGTATAGGTGTTCCATTACATAGTGATAAATGGTACCAAATTGGTTGGCTTGCAATTCTTCAGAAATGGTTTCGTTAAAATTGATGCTCTCTATATTCGCTAGGTAGAATTTAAGCGGACATGAAATAAAATTATTCAATGCAGAGGCCGATAATCCATTCTCTGTTAAGAATGTAAGCACTTTATGGCGCAATTCTTCCTTGTGTTTAATTTCGATGGGTAACATCTGTTGGATGTTGGTGGTACAGTTTACATTTACCTGGCTAATGGATGGATGACGATAAACGTATTGCAGTTGTTTGCCAAATCTACTTAGCTCGCCCGCAGAGCCATCACTTTCTTTGCGTGTGTCGTACAACAAATATACCTGGCTAGCGCGTTGAATAAGGCGGTAAAAATTATAGGCGTATACTGCATCTTGGTGTTCGGTGGTAGGCAGACCAAAGTGCCCACGAATGGAATAGGGAATATAGGTGTTGACGCTGTCTTTTTTAGGATAAACGCCTTCGTTAAACGATGTAATGATTAGTTGATCAAAATCTAGGCAGCGCGTTTCTAGCATACCCATCATCTGAATACCGTGTATGGGCTCTCCAATAAACGACAAGGTAACATTCATCAGCAGTTTACGAATCAACATCATTAGGGTGGTGGGTTTTAGCTCAATGTCGCTATTGGCCTGTAATAAGCCTTGCAAACGCACCAAAATAAGGTGGGCTTCTTCTACTAACTCCTTATCTATATCGTTGATATCAACAAGTTTACAAAGTATTTTGTCTACTTGTTCTAGCCATTGATTGCTTTCTACCTTACAGAAAATTTCTTTAAACTCGTCCGAAACTTCCCCCAACAAAGTGGGTGAAACACGTAGTTTTTGATGAACCAGCGGGTTCAATTTTTTCAAAGTGGTAGCGTACATTTTTTTGATGTACGGATGGTTTAGAATAGCTTCTACGTGAGTATGGTAAAAACCGTCTTCGTTGCTGGTAATTTGCAGCAACAAATAATCGTCTATGAGTTTGCGAACCGATGTCTGTTTTAAGGGATATCCCATGGTAATATTAACCGCTGCGTTTTCTGGCATGGCATACAACATGGGTATAAGCAGTTGTTCGTTGCCCAAAACAAGCGCTGTTGATGTAGCTTGTTGTGGTTTGTTTTGTAGCAATTGAGCCACGTATTTGGTTTGCCCAATAGACGATGGTACCGACACCAGATGTATGTGTGGGGTAGGAAGGGGGGCGAGCGTTAACATGCGTTTAGAAGGAAAATCGCTCAAGTTAGCTTCTATAAAGTAATGGGCCTTATTGTTTTTATCTTGGATGTAGTCCGATTGATAATCCCAATAAAAATCGGCCTTTCCTTGCATTTGTAACTGTTTGAAAATATGCTTTGTAGCTCCGTCTAGGGCATTGAAACCTACAAAAACAACTTCGTCGCAAGGGGGTAAATTAAGGGTGGATAATTGACACGCAAGTCGATGACGCATGCCATCGTACGTTAGGTTTTCTTCTAGTAATTCTTGTCTAAATTCTGTGTAAAGTTGGTATAATTTTTCCCAAGTTTTGCCGGTTTGCGATTGTAGCTCTTTGTTGTTTTTGGTTATTAATCCCAAATACGTTTCTAGTGCCTTTATTTGTTCTGGGGTAAGGTAAGAAGTGTCTTCTAGTTTTTTTAAATCGGCTAAATTGGTAAAAATATGCTGGGCATCCACCAGATAATTGTCTATGTCGTTAAAGTCTTTGAGCAAAATTTCGCCAAAGCTCATAAAGGAGTCAAACGATTCGTTGCTTTGGGTGATGCGCTTAAAGTGACGGTATAGGCGAAACAGTAAGCCCAGTCTGTCTTCGGTTTCGTATTGTGGCGTAAGGAGCCCAAAAAAATCGGAAATGGTGTAGCAAGCAGGTGAAAAAAACGTATCCTGTGCCATTTCTAGCAAGTATTGCTGAAAAAACACACTGGCGCGTCTGCTAGGAAATACAAAAATGGTTTGCTCTATGTTGGCTCTTTTTTCTTGGTAAAAGAGTTGGGCAACTTGTTGTAGAAAGGGTTTCATATAGATTACGTATGTAATAAAACAAAAATACAAAATTTTATGTACTTTTGCACCATGATTTCTGTAGAAAATTTAACGGTAGAATTTAGTGCAAAAGCCTTGTTTGACAAGGTTTGCTACGTTATTAATAAGCGCGATAGAATTGCGTTGGTTGGTAAAAATGGGGCAGGTAAGAGTACCATGCTTAAAATTATTGCCGGATTGCAAGAACCTACATCGGGCAAGGTGGCTATTCCCAAAGACGTTAGCATTGGCTATTTGCCACAGCACATGATTCACAACGACGATACCACGGTTAAAGACGAGGCATCAAAGGCTTTTAACCGTATTTTGGACTTGCAACAACGTCTGGAACAACTCAATGTAGAGCTGTGCGAACGTACCGATTACGAGTCGGAGGCGTATATGGCATTGATTGAAGAGGTATCGCACCTAAACGAGCAGCTAGAAATGCAAGGCGGCGGTAATTTTGATGCCGAAGTAGAAAAGACCCTGATGGGTTTGGGCTTTGTGCGCACAGATTTTACACGTCCTACCAACGAGTTTAGTGGGGGATGGCGCATGCGTATTGAATTGGCTAAGATTTTGTTGCAACGTCCCGATGTATTGCTGCTAGACGAACCTACCAACCACTTGGACATTGAGTCTATTCAGTGGTTAGAGCAGTTTATGGCGGGGTATCCGGGTGCTGTGGTATTGGTATCGCACGACCGCAAGTTTTTGGATACCGTTACCAAACGTACCATAGAAATTAGTTTGGGTAAAATTTACGACTACAAGGCCAATTATTCTACTTACGTAGAGTTGCGCAAAGAACGCCGCGATCAACAAATGCGTGCGTATCAAAATCAGCAAAAAGAAATTGCCGATACCGAGGCCTTTATAGAACGTTTCCGTTACCAAGCCACCAAAGCCATTCAGGTGCAATCGCGCATTAAACAGTTGGCCAAAATAGAGCGCATAGAGATAGACGAAGAAGATACCAGTGCTTTGCGTTTAAAATTTCCACCTGCTCCGCATTCGGGCAGCTATCCCATTATCATGGAAGGGGTGGAGAAGAGCTACGGTAGCCACGTGGTGTTTAGCGGGGTAGATTTAACCCTTAACAGGGGCGATAAGGTGGCGTTTGTAGGCAAAAACGGCGAAGGCAAATCGACGCTGGTAAAATGCATTATGAACGAAATTACCGATTATGTAGGCAAACTACAATTGGGTCATCAAGTAAAAATTGGTTATTTTGCGCAAAACCAAGCATCGCTATTGGACGAAACGCGCACCGTTTTTGAAACCATCGATTACGTAGCCGTAGGCGATATTAGAACCAAAATTCGCGATATTTTGGGTGCGTTTATGTTTGGTGGCGAGGCGTCCGATAAAAAAGTGGGCGTGTTGTCGGGTGGAGAACGCAGCCGTCTGGCCATGATTCGTTTACTACTAGAACCCGTCAATCTGTTGATACTGCACGAGCCTACCAACCACTTGGATATGCGATCAAAAGACGTATTGAAACAAGCCATTAAAGATTTTGATGGAACGGTGATTGTGGTATCGCACGACCGCGAATTTTTAGATGGGTTGGTAGATAAGGTGTACGAATTTGGCGGTGGCAAAGTGCGCGAACACTTGGGTGGCATCTACGACTTCTTGTCGAACAAGAAGATGGAATCGCTCCGTGAGTTGGAAAGTCAAAAGGAGAAAGTCGAAGGTCAGAAGTCGCTTCGCTCCGACGAATCGGTGAATCGACTAATCGACCAATCGAAATCGGCGCCTGAGCTATCGTACGAGGAACGCAAGGAACAACAACGCAAGATAAAAAGAGCAGAGCGCTTGGTAGAATTGTGCGAAGTTGCAATTTCAGAAACAGAAAAAGCGATATTCGCAATAGAAGAAAAGCTATCTACAGGCGATACATCGGCCGAATTGCTCACCAAGTACGACCAGCTAAAACAACAGCTAGAAAAAGAGATGCTAGAGTGGGAAGAGGCGACAGAGGCATATGAATCACTGAAAGGATAAAAAAAAGAGGCTTTCGCCTCTTTTTTTTATCCGCCGCATTTAGAGAAACCGCAGTTATTACACTTCATGCAACCTTCGGTAAAGGTAAGCACTTCGCCGCAATGAGGACATTTTTGGCCAGTTTCGCTACCATCAGGGATGTATTTTTTAAGGGCACGTTCTACACCGTTTTTCCAGTTGTTGATAGATTCGTTGTTTAGTTGTAGAGCACCTACTAGACGAACAACTTGGTCAATAGGCATACCGTAACGTAACACACCCGAAATTAGTTTTGCATAGTTCCAGAACTCGGGGTTGAATTTGTGAGAAATACCCTCGATGGTAATTTTGTAACCGTATTTGTTAGTAAATTGGAAGTCGTAGGTTTTAACACCTGTTTCTTCGTGTAAGTTACGAATAATCTTACCTTTATTT
>JAZRBL010000069.1:0-2254 GCA_045635045.1 Candidatus Enterocola sp.
CCAGAAGAAGGCAAATGGGTAAAATCAAAAGAAATTAAAGATATTTGTGGTCTTACACACGGTATTGGTTGGTGTGCTCCTCAACAAGGTGCTTGCAAACTTACCTTGAACGTAAAAGAAGGTATCATCGAAGAAGCTTTGGTTGAAACCATTGGTTGCTCGGGTATGACTCACTCTGCTGCTATGGCTGCCGAAATCCTTCCTGGCAAAACCCTTTTGGAAGCGCTTAATACTGACCTTGTGTGCGACGCTATCAATACAGCAATGCGCGAATTGTTCTTGCAAATTGTTTACGGACGTACTCAATCTGCTTTCTCTGAAGGTGGTTTGGTAATTGGTGCTGGTTTGGAAGACTTGGGTAAAGGCTTGCGTAGCCAAGTTGGTACCATGTTCTCTACCAAAGCTAAAGGTGTTCGTTACTTGGAAATGGCAGAAGGTTATGTTACCAAAATTGCTTTGGACGAAGATGACGAAGTTTGCGGCTATCAATTTGTACGCTTGGGCGTTATGATGGAACAAATTAAAAAAGGTGTTGATGCTAACGAAGCACTTAAAAAAGCTACCGCTACCTACGGTCGTTTCACCGCAGAACAAGGTGCTGTTAAATTTATCGACCCACGTATTGACTAATTGAAAGGAGAAACAAATTATGATTAGAGAAGTAAAATTCGAAAGCCAAAACCGTCGTGAGGCTCAAATCAATAAAGTATTAAATGCATACGGCATCGCTTCTATCGAAGAAGCTAACCAAATTTGCGACCAATATGGTTTGGATCCTTATTTGGAATGCGAACAAACCCAAAACATCTGCTTCGAAAATGCAAAATGGGCTTACGTAGTAGGTGCTGCTATCGCTATCAAGAAAGGTTGCAAAAACGCTGCTGACGCTGCTGAAGCTATTGGCGAAGGCTTGCAAGCATTCTGCATCCCTGGTTCTGTTGCAGACGACCGTAAAGTAGGTATCGGCCACGGTAACTTGGCTGCTCGTTTGTTGCGCGAAGAAACCCAATGTTTTGCATTCTTGGCTGGTCACGAATCTTTCGCTGCTGCCGAAGGTGCTATCAAAATTGCTGAAATGGCAAACAAAGTACGTAAAAACCCACTACGCGTTATCTTGAACGGTTTGGGCAAAGACGCTGCTATGATCATTTCTCGTATCAACGGCTTTACCTACGTACAAACTGAATTCGATTACGCTACTGGCGAATTGAACGTAGTAAAAACCAAAGCTTACTCTAATGGCCCTCGTGCTAAAGTAAACTGCTACGGTGCTGACGACGTTCGCGAAGGTGTAGCTGTAATGTGGAAAGAAGGCGTTGACGTTTCTATTACTGGTAACTCTACCAACCCTACTCGTTTCCAACACCCAGTTGCTGGTACTTACAAAAAAGAACGCGTATTGGCAGACAAACCTTATTTCTCTGTAGCTTCTGGTGGTGGTACAGGTCGTACTCTTCACCCAGATAACATGGCTGCAGGTCCTGCTTCTTACGGTATGACCGATACTTTGGGTCGTATGCACTCTGATGCTCAATTTGCTGGTTCTTCGTCAGTTCCTGCTCACGTAGAAATGATGGGCTTCTTGGGTATGGGTAACAACCCAATGGTAGGTGCTACTGTTGCTGTAGCTGTAGGCGTTGCTGAAGCTTTGAATAAATAATTCCCGCCCCTCTTATAAACAAGAAAGGCTCTCAGTTTTGAGAGCCTTTCTTGTTTATTCACACTATTTACATTACTTTTGCAAACAACACATTTGGTCTAATTCTTTGCTATGAAATACTTTTGCACGCTATTTGCCACTTTAATTATAGCCTTTTCCGCTTGTTTTGCTCAAGAAACTACTTACTATACCCAAGCAGTATCGTTGCTACACCAAGGAAATACAGACTCGCTCAAAGTACACATGCAAGCATGGGAGCGAGCGGACACCAAGAAGCCAATTACAAAGCAGAAGCCGTAGCATTACCTTGCAGCGCATCGAAAAACTACCTTACCACGAAACAGCCTCTGGAGCAAGAAACTTTTACGTAAAGTACTACAACGATATTTACGCTACCCTACCACAAGAAAAACGCTCAGCCTACGATGCAGTACTGAGCGAACAAATTGTTGTATTAGATTCCCTTACAAAAAATCTTCCCACCATGCTTACCTTACCCACCGAACAACTCGAACCGATCTACCAAGAGGTGATACAGTGGAGTAAGTAAATAAAATAAGCAGAGAAGCGAGGTATCGCCTTTCTGCTTATCAT
>JAZRBL010000070.1:0-14898 GCA_045635045.1 Candidatus Enterocola sp.
GGCCACCGCTACCTACAGCGTAGCCAACGCCACCGACGTTGTGGTAGAACTAAGCGGAGACAATGCATTTGCCATCGCTAGCCAAGCTGACGGCGAGGTACAAATCACCTTTACCCCAGGCGATGCCGGCACCTTCAACGGAACCCTAACCATCACTGCCGATGGCATCGTAACTGAAAGCATTGAATTTAGTGCAACGGCAATAGTAAAAGAAACGACCGCTGTAGACGAAGTCGCTAGCATATGCATCTACGCAAAAGACGGCACCATCTACTGCGACCAAGACTTTAGCATTTATAACCTAGCTGGTGTTAACGTAACCCACCTTAACGGAAGTTTGCAAGGTGTATACATTGTTAGAACAAGTCAAGTAAACCAACAAGTAAGTGTTTGGTAAGACAACCCTACCTATAACAGTAGAGGCTAGCACAAAAGTGCTAGCCTCTATGTTTTTTAAGTGAATAAAAATAGCAGTGCGCCTATAAGCCGGGTTCTGTACCTTTGTAAACAAAGGCGTTTGTCATTTATCTACTACTGCCCTCACAAGCAGTCTCTAGCAACCTACCCCCTGACATCGAACGAGCCATTCTACATGCGTCAGTATACTTGGTCTTGCAACCTATGGAGCGTACGGCCTTGCATGTTGCCATACAAGCGGTGAGCTCTTACCTCGCCTTTTCACCCTTACCCAACTAGGTTGGGCGGTTCTTTTCTGTTACGCCTACCCGCCTTCACAGACGGCTTCCCGTTAAGAAGCATAGCGCTCTGCGTTGCCCGGACTTTCCTCTCGCAATTTGCATTGCCAGCGACAAACCGTCGCACTGTTCTCTATTTTGCTGCGAAGATACAGCATTTTTTATTTTGGGCATTAAAAAAACGCTATATTTTTTATATTTTTTATTTGTAATGTTCGTATTTAATACCTAAATTTGCGCTTTATTTTGCCCGTAATAGCATCATGAGACAGCTTAAAATTGTAAAATCGATTACCAACAGAGAGAGTGCTTCGTTAGACAAGTACTTACAAGAGATTGGTAGAGAAGACCTTATCACAGTCGAAGAAGAGGTAGAATTGGCACAACGTATCAAAAAGGGCGACCGTATTGCGCTAGAAAAACTAACACGTGCTAACCTCCGTTTCGTTGTATCTGTTGCCAAACAGTATCAAAACCAAGGATTAAGTCTTCCCGACTTAATTAACGAAGGCAACTTAGGTCTTATTAAGGCTGCCGAAAAATTTGATGAAACACGTGGTTTCAAATTTATCTCGTATGCTGTATGGTGGATTCGTCAATCCATCTTGCAAGCATTGGCAGAGCAATCGCGTATTGTTCGTTTGCCCCTTAACCAAGTAGGCTCGTTGAACAAAATCAACAAAGCCATGTCTAAATTTGAGCAAGAACACGAACGTCGTCCTTCTCCACTAGAATTATCGGAAGAATTGGATATTCCAATCGATAAACTTTCGGATACTTTGAAAGTATCAGGACGCCACATTTCGGTAGATGCTCCTTTTGTAGAAGGCGAAGACAACAGTCTACTAGACGTATTGGTAAACGACGATTCACCCATTGCCGACCGCGAGTTGATGAACGAATCGTTATCGAAAGAAATTGACCGCGCATTGAACACACTAAGCGAGCGCGAAAAGAAAATTATTGTATGCTTCTTTGGTATCGGTTGTCAAGAAATGACGCTCGAAGAAATTGGCGATAAATTTGGACTTACCCGTGAACGTGTACGTCAAATCAAGGAAAAAGCCATTCGTCGCTTAAAAACAAGCACACGCAGCACACAACTAAAAGGTTATTTAGGATAATACACATAACCCAAAAGCAAAAGGACTAACCATTCGTTAGTCCTTTTTTATTCGCTACTTATTAAGCTCCCAATAAAAAAGGCAACCCAACGGTTGCCTTTTTTATGTAATCAGTATTGATTATGCTTTACCAGCAGAACCCAACACGTTCACAACTTTATGAGTGTACAATTTTTTCAACTCTTCGCGAGCAGGTCCTAGATATTGACGTGGGTCAAATTTATCAGGATCGGTGTTGAAGAATTGACGTACAGCAGCAGTCATCGCCAAACGACCGTCAGAGTCGATGTTGATTTTGCAAACTGCAGAAGCAGCAGCTTTACGCAATTGTTCTTCTGGAATACCTACAGCGTCTTTTAGTTTACCACCGTTTTCGTTGATGATTTTAACGTATTCTTGAGGAACAGAAGAAGAACCGTGCAATACGATTGGGAATCCAGGAAGTTTTTCTTCAATTTCTTTCAAGATATCGAAACGCAATGGAGGAGGAATCAAGATACCATTTTCGTCGCGAGTACATTGTTCTGGAGTAAATTTGTTAGCACCGTGAGAAGTACCAATTGAAATAGCCAACGAGTCGCAACCTGTACGAGTAACGAAGTCGATTACTTCTTCTGGTTGAGTATAGTTGCTGTGTTCTGCAACTACGTCGTCTTCTACACCAGCCAATACACCCAATTCACCTTCTACGGTTACACCGAATTGGTGAGCATATTCTACAACTTGTTTGGTAAGTGCAACGTTTTCTTCGTAAGGAAGGTGAGAACCGTCAATCATTACAGAAGAGAAGCCCATGTCTACGCAGCTTTTGCACAATTCAAACGAGTTACCGTGGTCTAAGTGCAATGCGATTTGTGGTTTTTCCCAACCCAATTCTTTTGCGAATTCTACAGCACCTTGTGCCATGTAACGCAACAAAGTTTGGTTAGCGTATTTGCGAGCACCGCTAGATACTTGCAAAATTACGGGCGATTTTTGTTCTGCACAAGCCGAGATGATAGCTTGCATTTGTTCCATGTTGTTAAAGTTGAATGCAGGGATTGCATATCCACCTTTAATAGCACCGGCAAACATTTCTTTGGTGTTTACCAAACCTAGTTCTTTGTAAGATACCATGTTAATTGTATTAAATAAGTTAATATAAAGTTTCTTTTTTACTTTTTACAGCGTACAAAGTTATAAAATTCTTTTGAATATAGCCTACTTTACCGCCAATTTTATTGAACCTTCTTGGCATCGATGCCTTGTAGTAAGAATTGTTTAAATGCAGCAGGATTGGTTTCGTAAAAAATAGGTCCAGCTAACACTTTTTCGGTTTGAGGATCGATTACGATGTAGCAAGGTTGCGCATTTTCTTTGTATTGATGGTTTTGAATGTATCGATTTTTATCGCCTAACAAGGTTAGTTCCTTGCCATCGCTTGTAGTATACGGAGCGGTAAGTTCTACCACTTTATCGTCTACATACAATACAGCCATAATGGTTTGCTCGTTAATCAGTTGTTGAATTTCGGGTTTAGCCAACACCAACTGTTCTACCTGCCTGCAATTAACACAACCATGTCCTGTAAAATCCAAAAACACAGGTTTATTTTGTGCCTTACCAAGCGCCAACGCCTCGTCGTAGTCAAACACCGCCTTTAATCCAGGCACGGTATGCAAATTAGCATATTCTGTTCCTACATATTCGGCACCTGGGTTTGTCGACGTATTGTTGACCGATAGGGAAAAAGTGCCCGAAAACGCTTCTCCACTTGTCATTACAAAATCTTGACTACTCATAGGTGGCAACCATCCCGACAGCGCATTAAGCGGTGCACCCCACATACCGGGAAGCATATATACCACAAAAACCCATACAGCCAAAGCTGAAGTAAAGCGCAAAGGCGATTTTTGCACCTTGCATTCATCGTCCATAGGGAAACGCAATTTTCCCAACAGGTATAACCCTAAGAACGCGAATATAACAATCCAAAGCGCCAAGTAAATTTCTCTATCCAAAATACCCCAATGATAAGCCTGATCGGGAACGCTTAAGAATTTAAGGGCAAAAGCCAATTCAACAAAGGCAAGGGTTACTTTAAGGGTATTCATCCAACCGCCCGATTTAGGCAGTTTCTTCAACCACGATGGAAAAAAGGCAAACAAGGTAAAGGGAAGCGCAAAGGCCAACGAGAAGCCCAACATGCCTACCAAGGGTTTTACAAAACTACCATCGGCAGCACCCAAAGCCACCGCACCAGCAATGGGCAAGGTACAAGAGAACGACACCAACACCAATGTTAGCGCCATAAAGAAAGTACCCAAATAGCCCGCTTTCTCTTCCATACCAGCCGATTTATTCACCCACTTGCTAGGCAAGGTTATCTCAAAATAGCCAAACAACGAGAATGCGAAAACAATAAAGATAATCGCAAACAAACAGTTGGGCAACCAATGCGTACTGATAATATTGGCAAAATCTTGTCCAAAAATAGCCGACAAAGCAATACCTACCAGCAAGTATATCAACACAATGGAGCATCCGTAAAACAAGGCTTGTTTTTTGCCACCGTTTTTCATAAAATACGATACCGTCATGGGTACCATCGGAAATACACAAGGTGTTAAAATGCCCAATAAGCCGCCACCAAAGGCCAACAAAAAGAACCACCAAAGCGACGTTTCGCTAGCTGAATCCGCTGCTGTAGCAGATGAATCAACAAGGGTAGCTTGAGGCACTTGCACCTGCAATTCCGCATCGACAGGCACACACAGCATGGCACATGCTTGCGCCTCTATTTGAATGGGTAAGGTAAATGCATCGGCAGTAAGACGTTCTATTCTTGTAGTAAACGTGGCCGTACCGCTCAAAAAGCGCTCATTTTCTTTAAAAATCGCATTATACTCTTCGGTATAGGTTGGCGATTCTTCCCAAAGACCATCCGTTAACCATTTAGCCTGCTCCGTATCGGTTGTTTTAATCACCATGGGCAAGGCCATTCCATCTTGATGTTGCGAGTACAAATGCCAACCCTCTTGTATTTGAGCCGTCAGCACCACTTCTACCTGTTGGGCATCCAATTCTGCGCAACTAACACTCCAAGTTACCGGATTCTCAAATGCCAAAGCCGACAGCATCGTCGCCCACAGCATGGTTATCGTAAAAAAGAGTTTTTTCAACATAAACTTATTCTTAATGAGCACAAATATAAAAAATAACTTCGATTATTCAATGCTTCGCATTTCTTGAAGTTTGGCTTCGATTCACCTTTTTTTATTACTTTTGCATCAAATACAACTTTATAACACCATGCAATCAGTTTGGATTTCGGCCATCGCACTTTGTTTAGCCTCTATTATGGGTTCTGTTATTGGACTTTTATTTAAAGGATTGAGCCATAAATGGAACGACCTAATTATGGGCTATTGTGCAGGCATTATGTTGGCAGCATCGGTTGTAGGGCTTATTCTTCCCGCCACCGAAATGGCTGGCATGGGCGGTTGGTGGCAAGTAGGTATCGGTGTTTTACTGGGTGCGCTGTTTCTTAATTTGCTCGATAACATTACACCCCACTTGCACAAAATAACAGGATTGGATACCGAGCAACACAGCAACAATCAACACATCAACAAGGTTTTGCTATTTGTTTTGGCCATTGCCATTCACAAACTACCCGAAGGCATTGCTGCTGGCGTCGGATTTAACAACAGCACAGACGAGGCTGCTTGGAGCGTTACCTTTGGTTTGGCCTTGCAAAACATTCCAGAAGGCATGGTAGTTATCTCGCCCCTTTTATTGGCAGGCGTAAGCCGCTTGCGCACCCTGCTGATATCACTCTCTATTGGATTGCTAGAGATTGTAGGCGTTTGGATTGGCTACGGGTTGGGCGCCATATCGCTTGCTATGCTACCCGTTATGCTTGCCTTTGCCGGCGGCGCCATGCTATACGTTATTAGCGACGAAATGATTCCCGAAACCCACGCCCACGGCTACCACAAAGCCGCCACCTACGCCCTCCTTTTCGGTTTCATGACCCTCGTCTTCATGGAAGGAGCGTTGTAAACGTAAATTTACAGCCACATTTTTGGAATATCAACACAATATCGATATTTTTGCAAAGTATTAACCCTTAATTCTTATTTACGAACCAAAACTAATAAGTATGAAACTAACTTCATTTATCAAACAAAATCTGGTAATCATGAGCACCAATTCTTTTCAAATTGGATCAAAAGTGATGATTTCTCCCGAATTAACTGGAGAGGAACAATGGATTGAAGGCATTGTAGACGATTTAGACAACAATCCTTTTAATGGCCTTGTTGTGTATGCCAAAGCCCTCAAAAACCAAATCATCTACTTCAACAGACAAGAATACTTTAAATTGGCTTGATTATGTACGCAATAGCATTTGACATGGACATAGCCACCTTGAAAAAGACCTATGGTGAACCCTACAACAACGCATACGCAGAAATTACAAAGGTCATGAAAAAGGTTGGTTTTCATTGGACCCAAGGCAGTGTGTACCTCTCTGAAAACGAAAACGATGGTTTAGGACTTGTTTTTGACGCTATGAGCACCCTTAGAGAAATTGACTGGTTCAAAGCATCTGTTAGAGATATCAGAGCATTTAAAGTAGAAGACTGGTCGAATTTTACCCAACGAATAAAGAAGTAATCTAACTACCATTTTATAAACAACCCGCCAGATATTGGCGGGTTGTTCTTTTTCTACCTTTCCTTACCTCAACAGTGGTTCGGCGTGGATACCGATGTGGGTATTTTTGCCAAAGGCTTCTTTGAGCGATGTTTCGATGCGCTTGGTTACATCGTGTGCTTCTTTGAGCTGCATCGTGGCATCCATTCTAATATGAATTTCAATGGCGATGGCATTGCCAATGTTGCGTGTACGCAAATGATGGGGTTGTTTCACTTCGGGATGCGACAACACAATCTCCATGATTTTATCTTCCACCTCTTTGGGAAGCGATTTTTCTAGCAATTCTTCGATACATGGTTTAATCAATTCTATCGCCACCTTTATAATAAACACACTCACCACAAGAGCAGCAATGGGATCAAGCACGCGCCATTGCGCACCCAAAAACATCGCCCCAGCAATCCCTACCAACGTACCGATAGACGAAAATGCATCGCTTCGATGGTGCCAGGCATTGGCCATCACGGCCTTTGAGTCCAATTTTTTACCTTTATATACGGTATATTGATACAACACCTCCTTGAACAAAATAGAAACCACCGCCGCTACTAGTGCCAACATTCCAGGGGCTTCCAATTGCTTTCCTCCAAAGAAATCGACAATATCGATAACCGAATTGACCAATAAGCCAATACCCACACCTAATAAAATAAGCCCAATTACTGCCGTAGCCAAAGTCTCGTATTTGCCATGACCGTAATCATGGTCTTCGTCTTGAGGCTTTTCGGATATGCGTACAAACATAATTACGATGATATCCGTTATAAAATCCGATAAAGAATGTACCGCATCGGCAATCATTGCCGAGCTTCGCCCAACAAAACCCGCCACAAACTTAAACACCAGCAAAAGAAGATTCACCAAACTACCCCACAAGGTAACCTTGTAAATTTCTTTTTCTCTATCCGAAATATTCAATGCCATACTTTTATACTATTTGAATCTATTCGATACTTCTTTCAACAAACGTTCAGCAACTGCCCCTTTTAGTACGGCGTCCGATGCCTCTGGGTAGGTAAACCAACGTGCATCATCCACCTCTTCCACGTTTCGATGCGACAAATCCTCATCTGCTACCTCGGCATAATAGGCCAGCATCAAGGTATTAGAAGGAGCATAATATTGCGTAAACAGGGGTTCGTAATGCAAAGGAATCATGCCCATTTCTTCTTTCATCTCGCGTAGCAGAGCCGCTTCTGCACTTTCGCCCTTATTTACGTAACCGCCCAAGAAGTTATACTTTTGCCTGCCATATTGGCGCATCATCATTACCTTATCGCATTTAGGCGTAAAAACAGCCACGCATATCGCCACATTGAACATTTCAAAGCGATATTCACCACAAACGGGGCAAAACGGAATTTCCTTGCCTTCGTCTTTCAAGAAACGCAATTCAAGCGCTGCGCCACACACGGTACAATGTTTCATGGTATTTATTGGATTTCGTCCCCTTCACAAAGGTAGTATTTTATCTCTGGAAGAATCAGAAAAAGGCACAAAAAAAAGAGGACTCACGTTTGTAAGTCCTCTTTTGTGGGCGATGACGGATTCGAACCGCCGACCCTCTGCTTGTAAGGCAGATGCTCTGAACCAGCTGAGCTAATCGCCCTTGTTTCTCAATTGCGATGCAAAGATACGGCAATTTTTGAAACCTGCAAAATTTTATCAAAGAAATTTTTAAAAAATTGCTATTTTTTCTGCTTTTACTGACGCAAAGCAGCTATCGACTCTTCTAATACCGCAATTTTACCTTCGGCATCGGCTTTTTTCTTACGCTCGTTTTCTACAATTTCTGGTTTTGCATTGGCCACAAAGCGTTCGTTCGATAATTTCGCATTAACACCTTTCAAGAAACCTTGCAAATACTCAATTTCTTTTTGCATTTTAGCGATTTCTTCTTCTACGTTAATACGGCCTTCCATTTTTACTGCATACTCTACTGCACCTACCAAGAAACCAACTGCGGTTGCATCTTTTGCATCTGCTTTCTCTATCGATGAAAGATTGGCCATTTTCACCACTAGTGCATCCAAGCTACCATCGTGCGCTCCTACAATTTGCAAGTTAAGCGCATCTTTGTTAGGAATATTTTTTTGCAAGCGGATGGTACGAATACCCGATACCACTTCTTTGGTCTTTTCAAATTTAGCCAACAACTCAGCATCTACAGCTGCCAAAGCAGGCATTTGAGCCACCATAATGCTTTCGCCTTCTTTGCGTTCGGTCAATGCTTGCCACAATTCTTCGGTAATGAAAGGCATAAATGGATGCAACAAACGAAGCAAAGCATCAAAGTACGATACGGTTGCCTCGTAGGTAACAGCATCAATGGCTTTCATGTATTCTGGTTTCACCATTTCCAAGTACCAAGCCGAGAATTCGTCCCAGAACAATTTGTAAACCGCCATCAACGCTTCCGATAAACGGTATTTAGTAAACAAGTCGTCAATTTCAGCAACCGTTTCGGCCAATTTCGATTCAAACCATGCTACTGCCAAACGAGCCGATTCGGGTTGCTCTATGGTAGCATCTACTTGCCATCCTTTTACCAAACGGAAAGCATTCCAAATTTTATTGTTGAAGTTACGACCTTGTTCGCAAAGCGATTCGTCAAACAAAATATCGTTACCAGCAGGCGCTGCCAACATCATACCCATACGTACACCGTCAGCACCAAAACGTTCAATCAAATCCAATGGATCGGGCGAGTTACCCAACGATTTACTCATTTTTCTGCCCAATTTATCGCGCACGATACCGGTAAAGTATACATTTTTAAATGGCATTTTACCTTCGTACTCGTAACCCGCCATAATCATACGAGCTACCCAGAAGAAGATAATATCTGGACCCGTTACCAAATCGACTGTTGGGTAATAGTAGCTAATTTCTTCGTTACCAGGATTGTTAATACCATCGAATAACGAAATAGGCCACAACCAAGACGAGAACCAAGTATCCAAGCAATCGCTATCTTGACGCAAATCGGCCAATGTAAGTGCAGCATTTCCCGTTTTTTCGATGGCTTTTTCCAATGCCAACTCGGGTGTTTCGGCCACTACAAAGCCACCTTGTGGCAAGAAGTAAGCAGGAATACGATGTCCCCACCAAAGCTGACGGCTAATGCACCAGTCTTTGATGTTTTCCATCCAGTGACGATAGGTATTTTTGTATTTCGCAGGATAGAATTTAATATCGTCTTTCATCACAGGTTCCAAGGCAATTTGCGCCAAATGCTCCATTTTTAAGAACCATTGCATCGATAATTTAGGCTCAATGGGCACTTTGGTACGCTCCGAGCAACCTACTTTATTGGTATACGCTTCTACTTTTTCTAACAAGCCAGCCTCGGCCAAATCTGTTTCAATTTGCTTACGCACATCAAAACGATCCATGCCCACATACAAACCAGCCGCTTCGCTAATGGTACCATTATCGTTAAAGATATCGATGGTTTCTAAGCCGTATTTTTCGCCCAACATATAGTCGTTTACGTCGTGCGCAGGAGTCACTTTCAAACAACCTGTACCAAATTCAATATCTACATAATCGTCTTCGATAACTGGAATTACACGGTTTACCAAAGGAACAATTACTTTTTTGCCACGCAAATGTTGGTTTTTAGGGTCGTTAGGATTGATACACATAGCGGTATCGCCCATAATGGTTTCAGGACGAGTAGTTGCCACAACAGCATAACCTTCCTCGCCTTCTATGCGATAACGCAAGTAATACAATTTACCGGTTTGTTCTTGATAAATTACTTCTTCGTCCGATAAAGCGGTTAATGCCTTAGGGTCCCAGTTTACCATACGAACACCACGGTATATTAAACCTTTATTATATAGGTCGCAAAAAACTTTGATAACGCTTTCGCTGCGCAAATCGTCCATGGTAAAGGCTGTTCTGTCCCAATCGCACGATGCACCCAGTTTACGCAATTGTTTTAGAATAATACCACCATGCTCTTCGGTCCAAGCCCACGCATGTTTTAAGAACTCCTCGCGGGTTAGCTCGTTTTTAGAAATGCCTTGTTCAGCTAAACGTCCCACCACCTTAGCCTCGGTTGCAATAGAAGCGTGGTCGGTACCGGGTACCCAGCAAGCATTTTTACCCATCATACGGGCGCGACGTACCAAAATATCTTGAATGGTATTGTTCAACATGTGACCCATGTGCAATACACCTGTCACATTAGGGGGTGGAATAACAACGGTGTAAGGTTCACGCGCATCGGGTTTAGATGCGAACAATTTGTTATCTAACCAGTACTGATACCATTTTGCCTCTATTTCGGCGGGATTATAGTTTTTTGCTAGTTCCATAATGTTTAGCTTATTCATTTTGAAAGCGCAAAGATATAAAATTAAATGAGAAAGGAGAAATTATATTTTGACTAATCGACTAATCGACTAATCGGCGAATCGGCAAATGTTTGACTTTCGACCTGCGACGTTCCCTAAACAAATCAACAAATAACCACCCTACACCTTACGTTTTGTAGTAAATTTGTCATATTTAGTAACATTTTAACAACAACCTATCATTTTTTTTTATTTTTTTTCTCTCCTCTTTTGACTTTCCGCTAGAAATATTATCTTTGCACCTTGTTATAAAAGTCACTTGTCACTCGTTACTTGATGACTGAACAATGAAACAAATCAATAACTAAACATAAACTATTATGAACGCAAAAAATGTAGTGGAAAGCCTAAAAAAACGCTTCCCCAACGAGCCAGAGTACATTCAAGCTGTACAAGAGGTGTTAGAAACCATCGAAGATGTGTACAACCAACACCCAGAATTTGAAAAAGCTAACTTAATTGAACGTCTTTGTATTCCAGATCGTATCTTTACCTTCCGCGTATCTTGGGTAGACGACAAAGGTAACGTTCAAACCAACATGGCATACCGTGTTCAACACAACATGGCTATCGGTCCTTACAAAGGCGGTATCCGTTTCCACTCGTCAGTTAACCCTTCTATCTTGAAATTCTTGGCATTCGAACAAACCTTCAAAAATGCTTTGACTACACTTCCTATGGGTGGTGGTAAAGGTGGTTCTGACTTCTCTCCACGTGGCAAATCTAACAACGAAGTTATGCGTTTCTGCCAAGCTTACTTGTTGGAACTTTCTAAACACATCGGTCCTGACACCGACATCCCAGCTGGTGACATCGGCGTAGGCGCTCGCGAAGTAGGTTATATGTTCGGTATGTACCGCAAACTTTCTGGCGAATTTACTGGTACTTTCACTGGTAAAGGTTTGGAATTTGGTGGTTCACTTATCCGTCCTGAAGCTACCGGTTATGGTAACATCTATTTCTTGAACAGCATGTTGAAAACTCGTAACATTGATATCGCTGGCAAACGCTGCTTGGTATCTGGTTCGGGTAACGTAGCTCAATATACTTGCGAAAAATTGCTTCAATTGGGCGCAATTCCTTTGACTCTTTCTGATTCTAACGGTTATATCTACGATCCAGAAGGTATCACCTTTGAAAAATTGGAATACGTAAAAGAATTGAAAAACGTTCAACGTGGCCGTATCAAAGAATACGCAGAAAAATATGGTTGCAAATACGTAGAAGGAGCACGTCCTTGGGGCGAAGTTGCTGACATTGCTCTTCCTTGCGCAACTCAAAACGAATTGAACGGCGACGACGCTAAAACTCTTTTGGCTAACGGCGTAATTGCAGTATCTGAAGGTGCTAACATGCCTTCTACTCCAGAAGCTGTTGAAGCATTCCAAGCTGCTAAAATCCTTTACGCTCCTGGTAAAGCTTCTAACGCTGGTGGTGTTGCTACCTCTGGTTTGGAAATGAGCCAAAACTCTGGCCGTATCAGCTGGAGCCGCGAAGAAGTTGATGCTAAATTGCAAAGCATCATGGCTAACATTCACGAAAACTGCGTAAAATACGGTACCCAAGAAGATGGTTACATCAACTATGTTAAAGGTGCTAACATTGCAGCCTTCATGAAAGTAGCTAAAGCAATGATGGCTCAAGGCATCATCTAAGAAAAAATTAAATCACTCAATTATCCATTGCACCGTTCCATTTTTATGGGATGGTGCAATGCCGTATAAACAAATAAACAAGCATGAATAAAATTGTTAGTAAAGAGCACTTTTCTGAAAACGTAGTAAAATTAGAAATTGAAGCTCCTCTTATTGCTAAATCGCGTCGTGCAGGTCACTTCGTAATTGTTCGCGTTGGCGAAAAAGGCGAACGCATTCCACTAACCATTGCCGGTTCTGACCTAGAAAAAGGTACCATTACCTTGGTGGTTCAAAAAATTGGTGTATCATCAACCAAATTGTGCGCCTTGAACGTAGGCGACGAAGTTACTGACGTAGTTGGTCCATTGGGCAAAGCTACTCACATTGAAAACTTTGGCACCGTAGTATGTGCTTGTGGTGGTGTAGGTACTGCTCCTATGCTTCCTATCGTTGAAGCTTTGAAAAAAGCAGGCAACAAAGTTATTACCGTTTTGGCAGCACGTACCAAAGACTTGATTATTTTGGAAGAAGAAATGCGCAAATTCTCTGACGAAGTAATCATCATGAGCGATGACGGTTCATACGGTACACAAGGTTTGGTTACCAATGGTGTTGAAGGCGTTATCAACCGCGAAAAAGTGGACATGTGCGTTACCATCGGTCCTGCCATCATGATGAAATTTGTTTCTTTATTGACTAAAAAATACGAAGTTCCTACTGTTGCCTCGTTGAATACCATCATGGTAGACGGCACTGGCATGTGCGGAGCTTGCCGCGTATCGGTTGGCGGCGAAACCAAATTTGTTTGCGTTGACGGTCCTGAATTTGACGCTCACCAAGTTGATTTCGACGAAATGATGATGCGTATGGGCGCATATCGTGCAGAAGAACAAGCCGCTATGGCTGCATACACCAACCAAAAATAATTAGAACGATGCAAAACTTAATTGATAGAAATGCTCCTTGGCGCGACGAGTTGCGCAAGGCAATGAAAAACAAAGAACGCACCGATATTGCGCGCGTTGAAATGAACGAGTTGGACGGTGAATACCGCAGCCATAACTCGGAAGAAGTAAACCAAGGTCTTACCGAAGAGCAAGCCTTGATGGAAGCAAAACGTTGCTTGGACTGCCCCAACCCTAGCTGTATGAACGGTTGTCCTGTAAGCATCAACATTCCTTCGTTTATCAAAAACATTGAACGTGGCGAATACCTTAACGCTGCTAAAGTATTGAAAATGACTTCTGCACTTCCTGCTGTTTGCGGTCGTGTATGTCCTCAAGAAAAACAATGCGAAAGCCAATGTATCCACATTAAAATGGGCAAAAAACCCGTTGCTATTGGTTACTTGGAACGCTTTGCTGCCGACTACGAACGCGAAAGCGGTCAAATGTCAACTCCAGAAGTAGCTCCTTCTAATGGCATTAAAATTGGTGTAGTAGGTTCTGGCCCTGCTGGTTTGTCGTTTGCTGGCGACATGGCTAAATTGGGTTACGAAGTAACTGTATTCGAAGCACTTCACGAAATTGGTGGTGTATTGAAATACGGTATTCCAGAATTCCGTTTGCCTAACAAAATTGTTGACGTAGAAATCAACAACCTAGAAAAAATGGGCGTTACCTTTGTTAAAGACTGCATCGTAGGTAAAACCATCAGCTTTGACGACTTGAAAGCAGAAGGCTTTAAAGGTTTGTTCGTAGCAAGTGGTGCTGGTCTTCCTAACTTCATGAACATCAAAGGTGAAAACCTAATTGGTGTTATGTCGTCGAACGAATACCTTACCCGCGTTAACTTAATGAGCGCTGCAAAAGACGAGTTTGACACTCCTGTATTGAAAGGCAAACGCGTAGCCGTAATTGGTGGTGGTAACACCGCTATGGACTCCGTTCGTACCGCAAAACGTTTGGGTGCTGAATTGGCCATGATTGTTTACCGTCGTAGCGAAGAAGAAATGCCTGCTCGTGTAGAAGAAGTAAAACACGCTAAAGAAGAAGGCGTTGAATTCAGAACTTTGCACAATCCTATTGAATATTATGGCGACGAAAAAGGTCGCGTAAAACAAATGTTGCTACAAAAAATGGAATTGGGCGAACCCGATGCTTCTGGTCGTCGCAAACCCGTTGCCATCGAAGGTGCAACCGAACTAATTGACGTAGACACTGTTATTGTGAGCGTTGGGGTATCACCTAACCCACTTATTCCTAACAGCATCGAAGGTTTGGAAGTATCGCGCAAAGGTACCATCGTAGTAAACGACGATTTGCAAAGTGCTATTCCAATGATTTTTGCTGGTGGTGACATTGTACGTGGTGGCGCTACCGTTATCCTTGCTATGGGTGACGGCCGCAAAGCAGCTGCTTCAATGCACGCTTAC
>JAZRBL010000071.1:0-4191 GCA_045635045.1 Candidatus Enterocola sp.
CGATGCAATTTTTTTGTGGAGATTATATCCGTTTTCTATTACGTGCCTACGGCACGACGCCCAGAAGGGCGTTTGTTACCTTCGGTAACGCCGGTGCTTTTTTTATCTCAAAATCCACCCTTGGTGGGTTTGCTCTAGGCATTGTTTTTTATCGGCCGAGGTCCACGATGTGGAGTTATCGGTTCGAGTCCATAGTTGGTGGTTCGCTCCAAAGGTTTCTAGTTGGGTGCTGTCGCCCGTAAATACAACATACATTGTTTCTGCTTGGGGCTGATTTTCTTGGGTATAAGTCAATTTACTGCCTACTTCCCAAATGCGTATGCATTCGCCTTTTATCTCGCTCCATGTATATCCAGCCGATGCTTTGCACCCGTGTTCGTCTTGATCGGCTCCTACAATGGCATGTGTATCCGTAACCACAGCAGTCTGTTGAGAACCCTTTTGGGTATTACAGGCTATGATGCCTAGTACGATGGTTGCCGCCATCAGCGCACAGCTAATTCTCTTCATCTTGTATAAATTTAATGAGTTCTAGGTACAAACGCTGAATAGGAAGTCCCATTACATTGTAGTATGAACCGACAATTTTTTCAATGCCAATGTAACCAATCCATTCTTGTACGCCGTAAGAACCTGCCTTGTCGTAAGGTTGATAGGTGTCAATGTAATGTTCTATTTCTTTGTCCGATAGGGGTTTGAAATAAACCTCGCTAACAGCATAAAACAGGTGTTGTTTTTGTTGGGTAAACAGGCAAACGGCTGTAATTACTTCGTGTTTGTTGCCCGATAGGGTGCGAAGCATGTCTGTTGCCTCTTGCTTGTTGTTGGGTTTGCCCAAAATGGTACCGTTAATGGATACTACCGTATCGGCCGTAATGGCCAATGTATTTTCTTTTAAATAAGGTAGGTAAGCCTTTGCTTTGGCTTGTGTAATGAAGCAAGGAACCTCTGCGCCTTGTAAATGCGCTGGGTAACTCTCGTCTGCATCTACCGATGTGGCTTCAAAGGTAAGTTCTAATCCTTTTAATAACTCCCTGCGCCTGGGCGACTGCGAGACCAATACAATTTGGTACGATTTTAGTTGTTCTGCTATGATCATGCCATGGCACCGTTTAAGTAAAACAAATAATACACAATAAGTGCGTACGAGCAGCCAATCAGCATAATGAATTTTACAAATTGGCTTATTTGTTGCCATTGGCTACGTTTTTTGGCCATGCCTATCCAACCTAGCAAAATAAGCATAGGAATAGCAATTCCAAAAAGATAGTATTTTAAGGTAATGGTATCGGTGGCAAATGGTAGTAGTTGAAGAGCAAAATAACCCGTTAGCAGCAAAATACCAATCGACAAAGCCATTAAAACAATTTTAGTAACATTGATACCCCATACAATAGGAATGGTATGGCATTCCATCTCTCTATCACCTTCTATGTCGTCTATGTCTTTAATAATTTCGCGCAATAGGGTAAACAAGAAAGAGAACAAACCAAAACCGGCAGTCCACGCATAAATATCGGTAATAATGGGGGTTGCATAAATATAAGGTTGGTAGGTTATAATAAGCTGTCTGTTTACTACATAACCCATCAAAAAACACGTCATAAAGCCGCAAATGGCAATCATAAGGTTGCCTATAATAAGTTGTCGCTTATAGCTTGACGAATAAAACCAAAGAAGTCCAGATAAGACAATGTAAATAAGTCCAATGGTAGTGTCGCGAAGTAAAATAGCAATGGTTAGTCCACATGCTACACCCAACCCTAATAATAGCTGAAAGCCTGTGGCTGCTTGTTGGCGAGTAACGCTTTTGCCTACAATTACTTTTGTTGGACGGTTTATTTCGTCAATTTTGGTGTCAAAGTAGTCGTTAATTACGTAACCACCCGCTGCAATTAAAACCGTCGAGGCGGCCAATAAGCCAAATAACAAGCAACTATTATGCAAAACAATGCCATATTGACTTAAATAGGGAGTAATAACCCCATAAAATAAGGTGGTTACAATATAGGCAAGAAAGAGTAGGTTTTTCCAACGAATAAGTTGGAGCCAAGTTTTTATCGTTACCATGTATACGAGTTCTGATTCGTTAACCAATTGTTTTGTGCTTTTAGCACTTGTTCTATTACATCGCGTGCACAACCACATCCGCCGTTGTAAAGCGAAATGTATTTGGCAATGTTTTTTACCTCTACAGCGGCATCAGCAGGGCAAGTAGGGGTGCCTACCAATTGCATAACGGGTACGTCTGGAATATCGTCGCCCATGTACAATACATCCTGGCTTTGCAAGTTGTAGCGTGTCATAAAATCGTTGTAAGCAACTGTTTTTTCGGAAGCACTTAGGTAAATATCGGTAATACCTAGCCCCTGAAAACGTACACGTAGGTATTCGTTATTAGCGCCACTAATAATGGCCACTTTGTAACCCATTTTTATGGCCAATTGCAACGCAAAACCATCGCGTAGGTTGGCAGTGCGGATGGGTTCTCCTGTGGTCGATAAACTAACCGTTTGGGTAGATAGAACCCCATCGATGTCAAAAATAAATGCCTTGATGTGGCTAATATCTTCTTTGAAGTTGGTCATTTTGTATGCTTTCTGTTAGCAGTTGATAAATGGTTTTTTCTTTTCCTTCTAACTGCGATAAATGTTTTTCAATAATGGGCCAGTCGCGTCTAATGGCAGGACCGGTTTGCGCCTGGGCGGGCGATAGGGTATGTACCTTTTCTGTGGTTTCGTCAATGAGCGGAAGCAAATCAGAAAAGGGTAAATTGGCCTCGGCTAAAACCTTTTCGGCAAGGCTGTAAAGATGATTGGTAAAGTTGCACGCAAACACAGCTGCCAAATGTACCTTGGTACGTGTTTCGGAACTTACTTCCTTTACATTGGGCGATAATTTATTTGCGAATAAATGTAATTTATTTACATAAATATCGCTATTCGCTTCGATATATAGGGCAACTCTGTTAAAATCAACTTCTTTACCATAAGAGAAGGTTTGCATGGGGTAAAGCACCCCAAAATGTGTGGCAAAAGGCGCTAAAACAAGGCTGTTTGTACTGCCCGATGTATGTACCAATAAGGCGTTTTCTGGAAATTTTATTCCGTCTATGGCTTGGGTAATGGCATCGTCTTTTACGCTGCAAATGTACAAATCGGCATCGTTTATAACGGCCAATTTTTGTGTGGTATAAGGTAAATCAGTACCAATAACTTGCATCATGCGTAGAGCAGAAGCCTCGCTACGTGCCACAATTTGTGCCACCTCAATGCCTTTTGCTAGCAGCGCCTTGGTAAGGTGCGATGCTACTTTTCCGGTACCAATAACAACAACTTTTTTCACGCTTTAGAAAGTGTTGTTGTGAATTTTTTCAAATTGCAATTTGTCCTCGTTAAAAGGTTTGCGTTCCATGCCCTTGTAACCAATGCTAATGATGCATTCTACTGCATAGTTTTCTGGAATGTTAAGCAATTCTTTTACGTATTGGTCGGCCGATACACCTTCGGTGCACGACTCACGGTTGCGTACTTGTGCCCAGCAGCTGCCCAATCCCATATCTTCGGCCGATAATTGCAAGTTAAAGGCAACAATAGAACAATCTTCTACCCACACATCGCTTTTATTGGTGTCGGCAATTACCACAATGGATAGGGGAGCTTCTGCAACAAATGCGCTACCAAAGGGTTTGCATTTAGCCAACTGTTCTTGCGTTGGTTTGTCGGTTACTACAATCATTTCCCAAGGATTGATGCTTTTGCCCGATGGCGACATCAATGCATTGTGCAACAATTGATCTATTTTTTCTTGTTCTACCGCTTGCTCGGTAAATTTGCGGTAACTGCGGCGTCTTTGTAATAATTCGTACATCATATATTATTCGTTGATTCGTTTAGCAACATTAAATAAATACGCTACCGATACGGTGATGGCTTGGTTGTTGGAGGTGGAAAAATCCTCGCCTTTGTTGTTTTTAAAGATGTTGCCCAAACCGTAATCGTATCTTGCTTCTAGTATAAAGTTTCCAGCTTTGGGTGTTCTAAACTCAATGCCAAGCCCACCACAAATGCCGTAATCAAATATGTTTTCAATCTCTTTTAGTTGTTCTTTTCCTGGATTTACAGAAAAGGGTGCCGTGGCATCATCGTTCACTAAGAATCGAATTTTAGGCCCTAAGTTGATAAAGAAACG
>JAZRBL010000072.1:0-20408 GCA_045635045.1 Candidatus Enterocola sp.
GTACAAGTTCCATTGCTTCGTTGAACGATAAACCTTGACGTAAGTAGTCAATTAAACGTTGAACGTTCAAGAATGCAGCGTGACCTTCGTTGCAGTGGTAGATTTCTTTTTCTACGCCCAATTTTTTCAAAGCAGCGATACCACCAATACCCAACATAATTTCTTGTTTTAGACGGTGTTCGTTGTCACCACCATAAAGTTGAGAGGTAAGAGCGCGGTCTGCTTCGTTGTTCAATTCGGTGTCAGAATCTAACAAAATCAAAGAGATACGACCTACGTTAACACGCCATAGGTTGCAGAAAATGTTGCGACCAGGATAAGGCAAGCTAATGGTTACAGGTTCGCCGTTTTCGTCAAGGATTTGTTCGATAGGAAGGTTTTCGAATGCTTGAGCTTCGTATTCAGCGATTTGTTCGCCGTTCATAGAAAGTTTTTGGGTAAAGTAGCCGTAGCGATACAAGAAACCGATAGCAATCATGTCTACGTTGCAGTCAGAAGCTTCTTTTAGGTAGTCACCAGCCAATACACCCAAACCACCAGAGTAAATTTTCAATACTTCTGTTAAACCATATTCCATGCTGAAGTAAGCAACTGAAGGAACTTTTTTGTTAGGTTTAACGTTCATGTAAGCTTTGAATTTTGCATAAACATCGTTCATACGTTTCATGAACGCTTTGTTTTTAGCCAAAGCTTTGTAGTCGTCGGTTTTTAGTTTTTGTAGCAACAAAACTGGGTTACCGCCAACTTTAATCCACAATTCTGGATTCATTTCTTCGAATAGGTCGGTAGCTTCGTAGTTCCATACCCACCAAAGGTTTTTAGAAAGTTCTTGTAATTTGGCAAATTCTTCAGGAACTTGGAATTTTACCGTTACAGGGCGCCAATTAGGATAATTGACATTACTAACTTGTAATTTCATAATTGAGGTTATAAGATTAATAATTATTTAGATTGCTTATTTAATAAGGTGTGGTTTTTATGCACACAATCGCAAAGTTAGTGTTTTTATTTAATAGAACAAGGGGATTTTTTAAAAAATGTAAAGAATTATGGGGTGCTAGCTACTGATTGTCAGTTTGTTTTTATTTCAAACGTTTGAAAAGAATTAAAATAAAAAGCCCCTTTTGCTGTTAATTTATCAACAAAAGAGGTTTTGTATTACAAAGGTGTTACAAATATTGTTGCTTGTTGCTTCGCAACGATTAGTTAGCACAAAGTGCTACTTGATTCCATCGCGCTTTAAAAGGGCGTCGATGGTAGGTTCGCCGCCTTTGAACGCAGCGTATAGGCGTGCGGGGTGCTCGGTGCCGCCTTTGCTTAAAACGCAGTCTTTAAAGCGTTTACCTATTTCGGCGTTGATGCCTCCGTGGGCGCTGAATACCGCAAAGGCGTCGGCATCGAGCACCTCGGCCCACTTGTAGCCATAGTACCCGGCAGCGTACCCGCCCGCAAACAGGTGGTTAAACTGCGTACTCATGCACGCCCCAGCAGTGGGCCCAAAAAACGCCGTTTTTTGGCACGCCATACGCTCAAACTGCTCCACACTGCCGTCAAACGGTTCCGAAAGCGTGTGCCATGCCATATCCAAGTAACCAAAGCTGAGTTGCCTAATGCAAGCGTAGGCAGCCAAGTAGGTGCGTGCGCTTTTTAGTTTTTGCACCAAAGAGTCGGGAATGATCTCTCCCGTTTGGTAATGAATCGCTACCTTTTGCAAAAAGTGATTTTCGTCGGCAAAGTTCTCCATTAGTTGCGAGGGAAGCTCTACAAAGTCGCGGTACACGTTGGTGCCACTTTGGCTAGCGTAGGTAACATCAGAAAGCAAACCGTGCAAAGCATGCCCAAATTCGTGTAGGAAGGTTTGCACCTCGTCAAAGGTAAGCAGCGAAGCGTTGCCAGCTGTAGGAGGCGTAAAGTTCATTACAATAGAGATGAGCGGGCGTGTATCTTTGCCGTCTTTTTTCCATTGACCCCTAAATTCGGTCATCCAGGCACCGCCACGTTTGTTGCTACGAGGAAAAAAGTCGGTATAAAGCAAGCCCATGTAGCGTTT
This sequence comes from Candidatus Enterocola sp., assembly GCA_045635045.1. Taxonomy (GTDB): domain Bacteria; phylum Bacteroidota; class Bacteroidia; order Bacteroidales; family Paludibacteraceae; genus Enterocola. The sequence goes on from JAZRBL010000072.1 coordinate 2,051, forward strand.
ATCGGCATCGTACACCTCGTAAACTTTTACGTCGGGGTGGTATTTTTGCAAGGTATCGTTCTCTACAAATTGCAAGCCATACAGTTCGCCTGCCAACCAGTACACCCCGTTTATTACGTTGTTGAGTTCAAAATAGGGGCGCAGCTGCTCGCTGTTAAAGTGGTAGGTTTCTTCTTTGTATTTTTCTGTGTAATATGCCCAATCCCAAGGTTTTAGTTCAAAAGAGGCATCGCCAGTAAGGCGTTGTGCGTATGCAGTAATTTGCTCTTTTTCTTGCAAAGCAACGGGGTAGTAAACGGCCAAAAGTTGGTCTAGCAAGCCGTATACAGCTTCGCAATTTTGCGCCATGGTGCGTTTTAGGCGGTAACTGCCGTAGGTGGGTTCTTGCATCAACTTGGCTAGGGCAAGTCGGTCGTTCACAATTTGTTTTACCAACTCATTGTTGTCGTTTTCGCCGCCTTGGTTGCCTTTTCTGTTGTAGGCCATGTACAAGGTTTGGCGCAACTGGCGGTTGTGCGCATATTGCATAAAAGGTTGGTAGCTGGGCATGCTCAAATCTATTATCCAGCCTTCTAATCCTTTATCGGCTGCCTTTTGTTTGGCGGCTTGCAAGGCAGTTTCGGGCAATCCTGCTACGTCTTCTGCTTGGGTTAGGTGCAGTTGGTAGGCGTTGGTTTCTTTTAGTACATTGCTGCCAAATTGCAAGGTTTGGGTGCTGAGTTGGCTTGAAAGTTGGGCAAAAGTGGCTTTGTCTTCGGCACTAAGATTGGCACCCATGCGTACAAACGATTGGTAGGTATCTTCCAATAATTTAGCCTGAAAACCGGTCAGTTGGTCTTTTTCTTGCTCATATACCGTTTTAACGCGGGCAAACAGGGCTTCATTTTGAAAAATTTCGTTGGATGCTTGCGATAAAATGGGCGAATAACGCTCGGCTAGTTCATCCAAATCGTCGCTAGTGGCCGCTTCGGTTAGGTTAAAAAGTACCGAGGTTACACGATCTAAAATATCGCTACCTTCCTCTAACGCTTCGATGGTGTTGGCAAAGGTGGGGGCTGCTGGATTCGCAATGATTTTTTCAATGTATGCTTTTTGCTCCGCTAGACCTTTGTCCAAGGCTTCGCTGTAGTCTTCTAGGCGAATTTCTTCAAATGGAACGCTTTCAAAAGGGGTATTATAAGGCTGTAAGAACACGTTGGTGTGTCCTACAGCAGCCGTTGTGCAGGTTGTCATAAATAAGGCTATTAAAAGTTTTTTCATTCGTGGTAGATGCGATTAACGTGTTCTATGCCGTTAATCATCTCCAACTGATGGCAGATGTTTTTCACCTCGTCGGCATGGTTGACAGCTACGTTGATAACAGCCCTAAAGATACCGCCAATGGTCGATACGGTTAGGTGGTTGATGTTGTTGTCAAATTGGCTCGAAATAATTTCGACAATATCGAGCAACATGCGCTTGCGGTCAATGCCTTTTACCTCAATGAGTGCAAAATAATTGGCATTGGCTTCGGGGGTAAATTGTACCGAAACAATTTTAGGCCCTTGTTGCGATTTTAGGCGCATGGCTTCTTCGCAGTTGCGCAAGTGAACCGATATGGTGCCGTCGGGGTTTTTAAATCCAACTACCTCGTCGCCCGGAAGTGCGTTGCAACAAGGACAGGTATGCAAGTTGCTGGTAATGGGCGCTAAGTGGTTGTGCTCTTTTTGGCTATTGATTAGTTTTTGATAGATGTCTTGGTCTTTGATAATTCGGCCATTGCTTTTTGCCAATTCAAAAAGTTGCTCGCTGGTTACTTCGTTTTTACCCAATGCAATGAGCAGTTCGTCCAAGGTTTTGAACGAGAACTGCAACAAAATGGTATTCAATACGGTAGTAGAAATACCGCCTTGTACCGATTGATTCATGCCCAACGAGGTAAAAATATCGTTTAGAATCGACTCGCCCGTTTCTCTGAGTGCTTTGTTGGCCTGTTTAGACAAGTTGCTCAGTTCGCGTTTAGCACGAACCGTAGTAACGTATTTAATCCATTCGGGACGGGGTGTTTGTTGTTTAGAGGTTAAGATTTCTACTTGGTCGCCACTTTGCAATTCGTAGTTAAGTGGTACCAATTTGTTGTTTACCTTGGCTCCAATGCAATGGCTACCAATGTCCGAGTGTATTTCAAAGGCAAAGTCCAAAGCGGTAGCGCCCGTAGGAAGGGTTTTCATTTCGCCTTTGGGGGTAAATACAAATATCTCGGCATCGTACAGCGTCAGTTTAAAGGTGTCTAAAAACTGCATGGCGTCCGAGTCGGGGTGTTTGAGCAAATCGTTGATGGTACCCAACCATTCTTCAATTTTCGATTCGCTCGACGAGTAATCTTTCTTGTAGTTCCAGTGTGCGGCCAACCCTTTTTCGGCAATGTCGTCCATGCGATTGCTACGTATTTGCACCTCAATCCATAAGCCGTCGGGCCCCATTACGGTAACGTGCAGGGCTTCGTACCCATTCGATTTTGGGGTGGTAACCCAGTCGCGTGTGCGCGAAGGGTGAGGGGTGTAAATTTGCGTAATAAGGTTGTAGATGCGCCAGCATTCTTGGCGTTCGTCGGCGCCTGGGTGGGGCTTAAATACAATACGAGCCCCTAAAATGTCAAACACTTCTTCGAATGGAATGTGTTTGGCTTGCATTTTGTTCCAAATGGAGTAGGCCGATTTGATGCGTTCTTTCATTACAAATTCGTAACCCATAGAAAGCAAGCGGTTCATGATGGGCAACGAAAAATTATCGTATTGCTCCATGCGTTTTTCGCGCTCAGCATCCAATCTACTAGCAATGAATTCGTATTTTTCGGGGTAGTTGTATTTAAAACTTAGGTCTTCTAACTCAGTTTTGATAGAGAAAAGTCCAAGTCGGTGTGCAAGTGGAGCGTAAATGTACTCGGTTTCGCCGGCAATTTTGTATTGTTTGTTGACGGGTTGAGCCTCTAAGGTACGCATGTTGTGCAAGCGGTCGGCAATCTTGATCAGCACCACGCGAATGTCTTTCGACATGGTCACAATCAGTTTGCGAAAGTTTTCGGCTTGTGCCGATGCTTGTTCGCCAAACACACCACCCGAAATTTTAGTAAGTCCCGCTACAATTTGGGCCACCTTTTCGCCAAATAGGTTGCTAATATCTTCGACGGTGTAGTCGGTATCTTCTACCACATCGTGTAGCAAGGCTGCACAAATAGAGGTAGAACCCAACCCAATGTCCTTGCAAGCAATGTGTGCTACAGCAATAGGGTGTAAGATATAAGGTTCGCCAGAACGACGTCTAATGCCATCGTGCGCTTGGTAGGCAAACTGATAAGCTTTGCGAATAATGTCTTCTTTTTTTCCATGAGGTGATGCCATGTAGTCTTTGAGCAAACGCTCAAACGCTTGGTCTATCATCTCTTTTTCTTTCCTTAATACTTGCTCCTTAGACATGTCGTATTTTATTGACTAATCGATTAATCGACTAATCGACTAATCGAATTATTGTTTAATGACTTATTGATCAACTCACCTATTCACCGGCGCGAAGCGCCTTTTCACCATTCTGCAAAACGAGGTGTTTTGTACGTGTTGCTTCTGGTTTTAAAGCGGAAGGTAAGCATCAATTCGTGCGTACCACTGCTGTATTGAGCCATGTCGGTAAGGTTGTACTCGTAGGCATAACCCAATTTAACGTAATCGGAAATATTGAACCCTATCATAGGTACTACCGATTGGGGTTTTAGCTCGTTGCTCATGCGGTACGACGCACCAAACCAAATGGCTTTGGTGTATTCTACCAACAGGTTGATTTCTTCGTTTACGGTGACGTTGTCGTAATGAACTGCAATGCCTGGGGTAATGTTCCAGTTGCGGCCCAACTCAAAGCGATAGCGGGTGTACGCATAATAGTTTACGTTTTGGAAACGCAAATCATCTTTCATAAAATAGCGTTGCAAGTGGGTAATAGATGCCCCAATAACCCAATTTTTTAGCGAGTACTGAATACCAAAGTTAACATCGGGTGCAATGTGGGTGTCTTGGTCGTAGTATTCAAGTGGGTCGTCCGCGTTTTCGTAGACATTACCGCTAGCATCGTACTGACGCATTTGTACACCAGCACCAAGGCCCAACGATAAGGTTTGGTCATCGCCAATACCAATGTGGTAGGCGTAGTTTACCATGGCATTGTACGAATTAATAGGACCGTATTTGTCGTATTGTACCGATAAACCAAAACCCGAGTTAATGGTAGGAGCCAATACGTCAAAGTTAAGCAATGCGGTAGTAGGAGCGCCTTCAAAGCCCATAAATTGGTGACGTCCTAGTAGGGTGATGTTACCCATCCAAGTAGAACCCGTAACAGCAGGGTTGTAATGTGTTTGTGTTAGCAAATGTTGGCTAATTTTAGGGTCCGATTGAGCGTTGGCCAACAAAGGTAAAAGGGCTAATACAAAACCTATTTTCTTTAAAATTTTCATAACAATCTGTGTTTAAGGTTATTTGTCTGTAATAATAAAGGTGGTACGTCTGTTTAGACGGTGTTCGCCTTCGGTTACAGCATTTTTAATGATGGGGTAGCGTTTGCCATGGCCTTTCCAAGTAAGTCGGTTTTTGGCAATGCCGGCTTGTACTAAGTAATCTACTACCGATTTAGCACGTTGCCAAGATAGTTCGTCGTTGTATTCGTCGGTACCACGGGCATCGGTATGCGAACCAAACTCCAATTTTAGGTTAGGGTTCGATTCCAATAGCATTACTATGCGGTCTAACGAAGCTTTAGACGAAGGAGAAAGGTTCGCACTATCAAAGTTATAGTAAATATCGTGCAATTGTACCTCTCTGCGTCCGTTGGTAGTGCTTGTGTTGCCTCCTGTACCCGCATTGCCTGCTATTCCAGCGCCTGCACCTGCACCTGAAGCACCGTCGCTAGCATCCGAAGCAATCGAAGCTAAATCAAATTGGGTGTTGCCGGTACCTTGGTCGTTGTATACAAAAGGCTTGCTACTAATCGACAAGAAGTTGGGCTTGTTTACTTTTACTTGGTATTCTTTGCCATTTTCTAAATCGGTAAAGGTATAGCGGCCTGTAATGTCGGTTTTGGTTTGTTGTACCACTTCGCCATCCGAAAGCAACATTACGTCTTCGTTGATGAAGGGTTCGTTGGTTTCCATATCGTATACTCTACCGCTAATAGACATAGCTGTTTGCGATAGGTAGAAGTCTTGTTCGGCGGGGAAACTACCAATGATGGTTTTTTCGGTTTTAATCATGGCAATGTCCGATAGATAACCTTTTGAACTTACCAATAACTTATAGAAATCGCCTGCCTCTACAAATGCGTAGTAGTAACCGTTCTCGTCGGTTTGTACGGTTTGCGAGTGGCCCATGCCGTTGATGATGATTTGTGCTTCCGATAGCGGAAGTTGTGTTTTTTTGTCGTACACGTGGCCCGAAACCATCATGCTGCTAAATACGCCTTTAAAGTTGTAAATATCGTCTTTGGTTTCTACGTTGCGGCTACTTACCAAAAAGGCTTCGTCTTTTACTTTCGATACAATGAGGTTGATATCATCGTACGACGAGTTGATAGGACGGTATAGGTTTCTTACATCCGATATAGATGCTCCATCAATTTGGGCACTGTAAAGGTCGTACCCCCCAAAGCCTACGTGACCGTCCGAGGCAAAAACCAAGGTGTTTTCTACTACGTAAGGGAAAGCTTCGTTGCCAGCGGTATTGACAACGGCTCCTGCGTTAATAGGGTGGCTTAAATCCCATTTGCCGTTTTGTTTTTTCTCGATGTACCAAATATCGCTACCACCCATACCGCCTTTGCGGTTAGAGGTAAAGTAAAGGCGTTTGCCATCGGCCGATAGAGCAGGGTGGGCCGCATCGGTATAGCGATCTCCAATGTTTAGCATGCCTTTGTTTCTCCATTTGCCTTTGCGGAATTCGGAATAATAAATGTAGCAATCGTTGTTTTCGTTGTTAATGCAACGCGAGTGGTACATGATGTTGTTGATGGTATCGATGGCAAAGGTGCCCATGTTGGGGTTGCGCATTTTTACCATATTATCGATGCTTTTAGCGGTTTGGTAGTTGTCGTTGGCGTCGCTAAAGTACATGTTCGATTTAATGCTCTTTTTGTCTTGGTAGGTGGTGGCATAAATAATGCCCGATTTGTAGTAACCAATACCGTATTCCATGTTATTGGTACTAATACCATCCAAGCGAACTTCGGGCGAAATGGGGTTTTGCGAATTGTGACGCAAAGCAAAATCGCACGATAGTTTTAGGTTTTTGGTACGAGAATCGGTGGGTTGTAAGCGTTCGTACTCTTCAAAAGCCGCTTTGGCCAATTTGTATTTGCCTAATTTTTGTAGGTTCTTACCGTATACCAAGTAGGCTTCTGCTTCTTGGTAACCTCCAATAATGGCCTCGTTGATAAATTGAACTGCCTCGTTGGGTTGGTTTAGGTACGAGTGGCATTCGCCAATCTTAAACTTAGCGTAGGCAGCTCTGCTGCTACAATTTTGTGCGCTATCGCCTTTGCTTATCGACTGTTGGTATTCTTTGATAGCACCTTCGTAGTTGTGTTTATAAAATTGGGTATCTCCTGCCGTGTTGCCAGCCCATAAAGATAGGGGGAAGCATAAACCAAGGCATACGGCCCATACGTGTGATATGATTCTTTTCATAGTAGGATGATTATCTTTCTAGGGTTAGCGTTAATTTAAGTACAAATGGTGTGCCGTCTGCATCTAGCATGTCTACGGTGTACAAGTAAACACCTTGGTTGGCAGGTTTGCCGTTTACAGTACCGTCCCAACCACCATTACCTTGGTACATGATGTTGCCTTGGCGATCAAATACGGTAATGTTAAATCCGGCCAATAGCACATCGTTGCTACCATCGCCATTAGGAGTAAAGATAGTGGGGAATAGGGTAGATTCAATGCTACGTGCTTCGGTTACCTCCCATGTACAACCGTTTTTGTCTACCAATTGCATGGTAAAGTTGTTGTTAGATTCGCCGTACGCAAATTTGTTGGTTTCAAATACGTTAGACGATGTGGTGGCTGTAAGGGGTTGTCCGTTTAGTTGTAGGTAATAGGCCACAAATCCTTCGGTACCCGTAATGGTTACGTAGCGTCCGCTAACCATGGGGTTAGGTACGTCAATTACCATGCCGTATTCGGGTTCGGGATATACCGTAATGTTGGCATTTTCAATATCTGTTTCTATATTGGCCTCGCAATAGGCATCGCTAAGGGCTATTAAGCTGTATTCGGTGTCTTCTGTTGGGGTAATTTGTTGTTGTACAGAAGCATTTAGGGTGGTGAATGTTTCACCATTAGGCAATTGATAGGTAAAAGGTGCCGTACCTTTAAAGGTTATGTTTAGGTTGGCCGATTGGTTTTGGCACAAGTAATCTTTGTCGGTTTCGATAATGGCCGATGGACGATTGCGAACCGTAATTTTTACTTGGTTAGATACGCTAGTGCCACATTGGTTGCTAGCGGTTAGTTGCAACAAACGTCCGTTTTCAAAATCACTAAAGGTGTACGAAAGGTCTTTTGCTTTGCCAATTTCAACGCCACCTAATGTCCACGAATATTTATTGGTGCCAGGAGTAGCTTCGATGGTAGGTTTGATGGTGTATTTTGAACCATCGCAGAAGTTGGCTACATCGTTGATGTGAACAACGGGCAAACTGCCGGTTACTTCTACCGTAAAGGTCATGGTTTCGCCAAATTGGCATTCGCCTTGGTAAAAACGAATGCTGTAGGCTCCTGCTCCCAAGCCCGATACGGTAATTTTGTCGTCGCAGTCGTAACCTTTAAGGTCGTCTGTATAATCGATGCCTTTTAGGGCCAATTCTTCGTATTTGGTTATTTCGTGGCAACCTTCTGTCCAAAGGGTATCAACATAGGTTACATTTTGGGTAATAGGGTTGCCTTCTGGGTCAAAGGTAGGAACTCCATTCTCGTCCAATACCGGTTCTTTTTCTACGCGGTTTTTGGTTAAAACAGGGTGGAATTTATTGGTGAATTTTAAGGTAGGAGCAATAATTTCTTGTTGATTGGTAATGTCGAACAATCGTACGCTGTAATAACGAGCAGTGTCCGATGGAGCAACTACTTGTTCGCGACCAGCTACGGTAAAGGTAACCGATGCTGTTTTTTGGTCTTTGCAAACAACGGTAGCAGCAGGAAGTTTGGTAAGTGGGTCGACGGTTAATGTTTCCGATTCCGAAATGGTAAGCAATTCGGCTGGGAATTGAATACATCCATTGGCATCGGTTACTTTAGCGGTATAAATACCTTTGGTAAGGTTTTCGAACAAACCGGTGTTGTTGGTGCTGTTGTAAACTACGTCTACACCATCCAATTGATAGGTGTAAGGCAAGGTGCCTCCTGTAGCATTGCCAAAAATTTTGCCAGAGGTTTGACCACTGCAATTAATGCTATTGGCATAAGGTTGGTAGCCCAAGGTGTCGGTAGGTTGGTTTAGTTTTTCTTCCAACCAAACAAAGCAGCCATTGGCATCTTCTATTTTAATAAAGTATTGTTTGGCTTTAAGGTTAGAAAGTGCTACCGCAGTTCCTGTAACCGAGCTAGTTGACGATTCTATGCTTTCTGGGTTGGTGGCATCGGTGTAGGCAGCGATGCTATAAGGAGCGGTGCCACCAATGATGGCACATTGAATAATACCAGTGCTGTCGCCTTTGCAACGAATGTCTTGTTTGTTGGTTACTTCGGCATGCAACGCAGCAGGCGATGCAATGTTAAAGTTAAATCCAATGCTACATCCTCCTTTGTCGCGAATGGTACCTACGTAGCTGCCTTGGGGTAGTTTGTGCAGCTCTATGGTAGTAGAAATGCCTGCTTCGTCTTTGTATACAATACTATCCGATACAAAAGTAGTGTTGTTGCGCATTAACATAATGCTGTAAGGAACATCGGCAGAGTAAATTTGGCCGCCGCGTACTCTTAAATAGGCAGATCCGTTGTTTTTTTCAAAGCAAGTAGCGGATGTGGTAATGGGTTCGCTTTGTAGCAGTTCTAGGAGTTGATTTTTTACCACTACGCTGTTAGCGGGTGTTTGGTCGGTGTCACCATTGGCATCGCGTACGTATACGGTGTATGCCCCGTGTGCGATATTTTTAAAGATGGGCGACGATTGTACGCTAACAAATCCGTCCAATGAATACTCGTAGGGTTCAACACCATTTTGTACGGTTACTGTGATAGAACCGCTTCCGCAAAAATCGTCCGTTGTTTCGGTAGATGCGATGTGAGGTTGCGCCCATGCCAGGCTACTAGCGCCCATGGCAAAAAGGAGCGTAAAAAGTTTACTTTTCATAGATTTGAAGGGGTCAAATAAAATAAAAAATGCGAAGCATACACAATGCTTCGCACAAAGATAAAAAAAATATGCAAAAAACGGTGCAAATTTTATAAAAAACGTTTGCAATGACACTCAACTACTTTTTAGCGAGTATTTTTTTTACAATAAATCCTACCAATTTGTACCCCAAATTAAAGGATGTAAGGGGGTTGTTCTGCAAAAACTTAAAGGTAATAATTTGGTTAAAGGTTTGTTTTAGCAGTTGAATAGGCGATAACGCTGTTTTGGTAGCTTGTTGGGTTTGCTCAAATTGTTTAAGCACCTTTTTTTCTTGGCATGCAATGGCCTTTTGCAAGCGTTGCTTTTCTAGCAAAATAGCGTCTAGATTGGCAAATTTTGGAGTGGTTTTCATGGCTTTACCTCCTCCTCTTCTTTGTGTAGGTTATCGCTAAAGATAATCTTACTAAATTGGCGCACCAATGGGTTGATAAACCATTGCTTTTTAAAGGCAAATACACAAGCAAATAGTACTAAATGGATGCCGATAACAATGCACAAACCATACATCATGCTACCTAACAAGGTTTCGAGCCATAATAAGAGTAAAATGGATAGGTAGGTAAAAACGATGGTTCCTAGCAAGATGGCTACCACTGCCGTAAGCAATAAGGCGCTAATGAGCGAAATTTTTTCTAGCAATTCCACTCGCAACAAATCATACCTTAGTTCTAGGTATTTTTTGCTGTCTTGCCACAATTGTTGGTACGATTCTTTTATCATTACAATATATCTTCTTCGTCGATGGCTTCTTGAACGGCTACTTCAATATCGTTGTTGCTAGCGTATTCGTCTAACTTGTCGGCAATTTTGCCTACTAATGCCTCCCAATTTTCGCGGCTAATGCCTTTTTCTTTTAATTTAAGTTCGATTTGTTTTTTTAATTCTTCGCCTTTTACAGCAAGGTTGGCACGTAATTCTTTGCCACTAGTGGGAGCTACTAAAAGGGCTACTGCTGCACCTACAGCGGCTCCGCCTAAAAATGCTAAAATGGTTTTTGCGTTCATGGTAGTTTGATTTTTATTCTTGGAATAGAAATTTTATAGGGCTCTTTTTAAAATTGGAAACCTACTGATATGGTAGGAATGGCATCGGTAAACCAAGCGTCGTGGCAGCCATCGTACAAGTGCCAACCGGCCATGGCGTATAATGTGCCGCGTTGGCTTACTCGTTGGGTAAGACCTATACCGGCGTCAAAAAAGTGGGATCCATAGTCGTACCAGCTGCTTTCCCAACGGTGCTCGTAAATGTATGCCGCTAAAATAAAGAAATGGGTGCCTCTGTTGGCCCATTTGCCTATTTTGGTAAATTCAAAGCGTGTACTAACGCGTACACCCAAGGTGTGTTCTCCGTAGCTATTGTGGTAGTCGCCGCTGTAGGCGTATTTAGGAGCTACACCAAAGTGCCAAGGGCGAAACAGTTGATAACCCACCTCTGGCATCACCATCAAGTAATATTCATGCTTATTAAGGGTGAAACCAAAGCTACCCCCGTAAGTGATTTTATCTTTGGTCCAAAAAGTAGATTTCTTTTTTTGCGTGGTAGTTGTTTGCTCTTGAACTTTTTGTTCTTGTACTTTTTGCTCTTGAATGGGAACTTCGTCCACCACTACGTAGCGTTTATTGTTTACTACGATGGTGTCGGTTTGGGCGTATGCAATGCATGCTAGTAGTGTTAATGCAAAAAAAGAACAGAGGCGTTTCATGTAAGTTTTGTTTTTCGCAAATTTAATAAAAACTTCAAAAAAAACAATTTATCTTACGTTTTTTTCTTTCAAACCCGTATCTTTGTACGTCGCTTGTTGCTTCACCAAATCACCGAATCACCAAATCACCGAATCACCATCAATTATGTCCGATACCGTTAAACAATTTTCCATTCGTGTTCTAAAAGACGCTCCACTGATGGAGTTCTTGGCAGAACGTTTAAAAGATTACAGTCGTACACAACTAAAATCATTGTTGTCGCATCGTCAGTTGTGGCTCAATGGCGAGCTGATGTTAACCCGTCACGATCATCCGCTTAAAGCAGGCGATAGGGTAGATGTTCGTTCGTCTAAAACCATGCGTCGCAACCAAAAATTAGAGCATTCACAGCTAAAAGTGGTGTTCGAAGATGAACACATCATGGTAGTGTACAAGAACGAAGGTTTTTTAACCGTAGGTACCGATCGCGAAAAGCTGCAAACGGTGTATCATGTGCTTAATCAGTACATGAAAACCTTTGGTCAAGACAAGCGTATTTTTGTGGTGCATCGATTGGATAGAGAAACATCGGGCTTGTTGGTATTTGCCAAAAGCAAAGAGGTGCAAGAGGCCTTGCAAAGCAATTGGGAAACCTTGATGAAAGAACGTAGTTATACGGCTATCGTTAAAGGACAATTGCCAGAACAACAAGGTGTTATTAAAGCATATCTATGGGAAGATAAGCAGCTTAGAATGCATGCTAGCGAAACCGATAACGGTGGACAGTATGCCGAAACTAAGTACAGTGTTGTGGGTACCAAAGGTCCTTATTCAATGGTGCAATTGTGGTTAAAAACAGGTCGTAAAAACCAAATTAGGGTACACTTGCAAAGCGTGGGTTGTCCCATTGTTGGCGATAAAAAATACGGAGGCCCAGCTAGCCCTATTAAACGTGTTTGTTTGCATGCGGGTTTATTGACCTTTAAACACCCCATGACGGGGCAAATGATGCACTTTGAGTGGCCTATTCCTTCTTCGTTTAGTAAATTAGTAAAAGTAAAATAACATGAAAAAGATAGTCCTTTTACTGGGAGCGTGCTTGTTGGCCGTGGCAGCATGGGCGCAAGTAGAACACAAGGTAGCCCGTTATCCCAACGGACATTTGCGTTACGAAGGCGATTTTAAAGACGGTAAGCCCGTTGGAGAATTGCGTCGTTATCATGAGAATGGCAAGTTGAGCGGTGTGCAAACATTTGATAATGAGGGAAATTCTACCGTTATTTGCTATGCCGGAACGGGCGAATTATTGGCAGAAGGCCAGTATTTAGGGAAAAACCGCGACGGAGAATGGAAATACTATGGCGAGGGTGGCTATTTGTTTATGGTAGAAACCTATCAAAATGGTTTGCGTACTGGCGAAAGCGTTATTTACGCTAAAGATGGCACGGTTATTCAACGTATGAATTACAAAAACGGCTTATTGGATGGTGAACGTATTCACTATTACCCTTATGGCAATGTAATGGTGAAGTATACGTACGTAGAAGGAGTACTAGAGGGTCCTTATAGCTTTTTTTACGAAACCGGTTTAAAGAACGAAGAAGGTAGCTATAAAAATGGTAAGGCTCATGGTATTTGGCGCAGTTATGGCGAAGACGGATCGGTTCAAGAAACCGAGTTTATAGAAGGAAAGCCAGCCGACCCCGAGGCCTTTAATAAAGCCTTCCAAGATAAGCTAGATAGTTACGATATAGATCCTCAAATAAAAGATCCAGAAGATTTTATGGATAACCCAAGTGCCTATTTTGCCATGTAATATGGAGGAGAATGTTCTAGGATTATACGATTTAAATGCCGAAATTAGTAATTGCGTTTCGGAGCATTTTTCGCGCCCAATTTGGGTGGCGGCAGAGATTGTAAACCTAGGCGAAAACAGAACGGGGCATTGCTATTTAGAGCTGATAGAGAAAAATGATACGGGCGAAATTGTAGCCAGAGCCAAAGCCACCATTTGGGCTTCGTTGTACAGGCAAATAAAACCCTATTTTGTGCGCGAAACGGGCATGTTACTGTCTGTGGGAATGAAAGTGGCACTGAAAGTAGAGGTGGTGTTTCACCCTTCGTATGGTGCTAGTTTGAATGTAAAAGACATCAACCCCTCGTATACCATTGGAAATAGGTTGTTGCAACGCAATCAAGTTATTCGTCAATTGCACGACGAGGGCGTTTTTGATATGAACAAAGGACTTTCTTTGCCCCTGCTAACGCGCCGCATTGCTGTAATAACCGCCCAAACAGCCGCTGGCTATGGCGATTTTATGAACGAACTGACCCAAAATTCAGGGGGCTTTTGCTTTGATGTTACCTTATTCCCGGCCTTAGTACAAGGTGAGTTGGCCGAAGCATCGATGGTTAAAGCCTTGCACGAAGTAGCCGAACAGGCCGAAAAATTTGAGGCAGTGGTCATTATTCGTGGGGGCGGTTCGGTGGCCGATTTGTCCTGTTTTGATGGGTACAAATTGGCTTATACGGTTACCCAAATGCCCTTGCCTGTAATAGCCGGTATTGGACACGATAGAGATGTTTCGGTGTTGGATATGGTAGCAGCCATTTCGTTAAAAACACCTACGGCTGTAGCTCAGTTTTTGGTACAGAAAATGGTCGATGTCTACCAACAGGTAATGGGGTATCAAGACCGATTGATCAAAGCGGTAGGCCAGTTGTTGCAACGTCAAAATCAACGGTTGCAAACCATCGAAATGGTGCTACCCTTGAGTGCACGCAGGTGCATTGAGCGCAAGGAACATCGCTTGCAGTTGCTAGAACGTTCATTAGACCTTTTATCGCCCCAAAATGTGCTGAAAAAAGGTTACACCATGACCCTGAAAGATGGAGTTGTGGTAGCACTCAACGAGCTGAAAGCGGGCGATGAAATTACCACCGTCTTTCACAACGGTACTGTCGCGTCTGTTGTTAAATAGCCTAAACGATTCACCGATTCACCGAATCACCAATAAACCTATGACTTTTGAACAAGCAATACAACAACTAGAAGCCCTTACTGCAAAATTAGAAAAGGGCGATGTCGATTTGGCTCAACTGAGCGAAGAAATAAAGCGTGCCCAACAACTGATTGTTTTTTGCAAAGAACAATTAGGACAGGTGCAACAAGATGTAGAAAATCTTACTGCTAAAACCGAATAGTCTTCTTTAAACCCGTTTATTTCTGTCCCTTATTATTTTTTTTTAATATAATAAGGTGCTATTCTTGTATAAATAATTGTATTTTTGTGGGTTATTACGATTATTTATTTTATGAAAACTTCTTCCTTTTTGGCCTGTTTGGCAAGCTTTTTATTGGTTTGTAATGTAGTCAGTGCCAAATCAGAATCGGCTCGTATTGACGAGCAATCTATTCCTACTTCTTGGAATAACGAGATAGATACCCTCTTTTTGTATCAGCAACCGCTAGAACAACAGTGGTGGCTACGTTTTAACGACGCTACTTTAAATCAGTTAGTAGACCAGGTGCTGAAGAACAACTTCGACTTAAAACAAGCTGCCTATCGCGTAGATCAGGCCAAAGCAGCTATGCGTGTGGCGCAAGGAGGCTTTTATCCTACCATTAACCTCAATGCCGCTTACAATTACAACCAAAGCCTAACCGTACCAGGTGCAACGGCTCAGGTAGGCTCGTTAGGCGTAGATGTACAATGGGAAATTGATATCATTGGTGCGGTTCGCAACCGAGCAAAATCGCAAAAAGCGGCTTATTTAGCATCGCAAGAAGAGTACGACGGGGTAATGACCGCTTTGGTGGCGCAAACCGTTCAAACTTACGTGCAACTGCGCACAGCGCAAGTACGTTTGCGTGTTATAGAAAGCAACTTGGAGAGCCAAAAGGAAACCATGCAAATAACCGAGGCTCGTTTTAATGCGGGCTTGGTATCGGCCTTGGACGTGGCGCAAGCAAAATCTATTTATTTTGCCACCGAGGCACAAGTGCCCGCTATGGAAACGCAAATATCGTCCTATATAAACCAAATGGGTATTTTGTTAGGTCAAGTGCCTTGGAGCGTAAAAGATAGATTGGCGCTGACAGACCAAGAAGTAAACCTAACGCCCGATATGTTGGTGTCGGTAGGCATCCCCGCCGAAGTATTGCGCCGTCGCCCCGATGTGCGTGCTGCCGAAAAAATGATTGATTCAAAAGCGGCCATGGTAGGGGCACGTGTAGCAGATTGGTTGCCTCGTTTCTTTGTGACCGGTCAGTTTGGTTACGCATCTACCAATTTTCAAAACTTGTTCGATAATGGTAACATGTACTGGCAAGTGGCACCCGCTATGCAATGGACTATTTTCTCGGGAACCACGCTTACCGGTAATATTCAATCGGCTCGTGCGCAGTTAGAAGAAGCCATTAACAATTACAACAATACCGTACTAACCGCTTTGCAAGAGGTAGACAATGCCATGACGCACTACCGTCATGCGTCGGCCGAGGTGTTGGCTGCGCGAAAGGCCTTTGAACAAGCCAAATTGACCAAAGACTTGGCCATCGATTTGTACAAAAAAGGCTTAATCGATTTTCAAAATGTATTGGATGCACAACGCTATTTGTTGCAATACGAAGATAATTTAGTGTCAACTAAGTCGTCGGTATCGCTATCGTTGGTACAATTGTATCGCGCTTTGGGAAGCGACTGGAATCAAGAATAATTAAACATACAGCATATGAAAAAAATACAATTTATTCTATTTATGACCGCGGTTGCCTGCTTGGCATCGTGCTCATCTAATCAAGAGGTAAAACCTTTGCCTTTGTCGCAATATTCGGTGGCAAACCCTACGGTGCGCGATATCCAATACCAATTGGAGTTTCCAGGTTACTTGCAATCTGAATTGGTGGTAGATTTGCAGAGTCGTGTAGAAGGCTATTTGCAAGAAGTACGTTTTACTGCGGGCAGTTCGGTTGCTAAAGGCGATACCTTGTTTGTTATCGAACCTCGTAACTACAAAAACAAAGTACAACAAGCCGAAGCGCAATTGCTTACCTCAAAAGCCAATTTGGCATTGGCAGAAACCACCCTTGACCGCATGCAAGATGCCTATAAGAGCAATGCTGTTAGCGAAATAGATCTTATTGAGGCTACTACCAAGGTAGATCAATGCAAGGCAGCTGTTCAATCGGCCGAGGCACAATTGGAAACCGCTCAAACCAACTTGTCGTATTGCTACATTTTGGCGCCAGAATCGGGTAGAGTAACCCGTAGCTTGGTAGATAAGGGCAACTACATTGCTCCTCATACCCAATTGGCTACTTTCTACAAAGACCACCAAATGTACGTGTATTTCTCTATCGAGGCATCTAAATTGATTTGGGCGCAAAACGAAGCCAAAAAATCAGACTCGCAAGTAAAAAAAGCAGGTCAGCCTTTTAGCTCGGTAGAAGTAAAACTAACCGACTCGCAAGGCAACGAACAATACTATCCAGGTCAATTGGATTATTTGTCGCCATCGGCCGATATTTCGACCGGTACGGTAGATATGCGTGCCGTGCTTAAAAACGATAAACGCGAGTTGAACAACGGAGTGTATGTAAAAGTAACCTTCCCTTACAAAGACGTAAAAGATGCGGTATTGATTCCCGAATCGTCTATTGGTACCGACCAATCGGGTCGTTATATTTACGTAGTAGAAAACGATACCGTGCGTTATCGTTCGGTACAAGTAGGACAGTTGCAACGCGACAACATGCGCGAAATTGTAAAAGGCTTATCGGCTTCCGAGTACTACATTACCAAGGCTTTGACCCGTGTACGTAATGGCCAAGCCATTCAACCCATTGTAGAACAACCCGATACTACCGCTGTGGTAAAATAAGAGGAGGTACGTATGTCTAAGTTTTTTATTAATCGTCCCATATTTGCCTTTGTGATCTCTTTGTTGATCATATTGGCGGGCGCGGTAACCCTATTTGGGCTGCCCATTTCATTGTATCCCGATATTACCCCTCCTACGGTACAAGTAACGGCTTACTATCCAGGTGCTAATGCTGAGGTAATTTCGCAAACCGTAGCTGCTCCCATCGAAGACAAAGTAAATGGGGTAGAAAACATGTTGTACATGACCTCTTCTTCGTCGTCGGCTGGGGTGTATACCCTTACGGTAACTTTTGAGGTAGGTACAGATATCGACATGGCTACCGTGTTGGTACAAAACCGTGTGAACCAAGCCGCTTCTAGCTTGCCCAGCGAGGTAACCCGCATGGGGGTGGTAACCGAGAAAAAATCAAGTAGCATTTTGATGATGATTGGTTTAACATCGGACGACCCCGATTTGTACGACAATGTGTATTTGAGTAACTATGCTTCGTTAAACATTGTAGACGAATTAAAACGTATAGAAGGGGTAGGCTCGGTGTCTACTTTTGGTGCCGATGTGTACAGTATGCGTATGTGGTTGGATCCAGAAGTGCTACGCGTGCGCAAACTAACACCTAGCGATGTGTTGCAAGCCATTCAAGAGCAAAACATTCAAGTGTCGGCCGGTAAAGTGGGCGAATTGCCTACATCGCACAGCGAGGCCTTTCAGTATACGCTCGATGTAAAGGGCCGTTTAACTTCGGCCGAAGAGTTTGGTAACATCATTATTCGCTATGGCGAAGGGGGTAGAGTACTGCGCTTAAAAGACATTGCTACCATAGAGTTGGGTAGTAAAACCTATACCACCGATAGTAAAATCAACCACCAACAATCGTCTTCTATTTGTGTGTACCAGTTGCCTGGTTCCAATTCTTTGCAAGTGGCAGCCGATGTACAAGCTAAGGTAGAAGAACTTTCTAAAAACCTACCCGACGGCGTAAAAGCAGAGGTGGTGCTAGATACTACCAAGTTTATTGAGGTTTCTATTAATGAGGTGTACCATACCTTGTTTGAAGCCTTTGTGTTGGTAATTATTGTGATCTTGCTTTTCTTGCAAGATTTTCGTTCTACCCTTATCCCTGCCATTACCATTCCCGTATCGTTAATTGGTACGTTTGCTGTGATGGGTGTAATGGGCTTTTCTATCAACACCCTTACCTTGTTTGGTCTAATTTTGGCCATTGGTATTGTGGTAGACGATGCCATTCTGGTGGTAGAGAATACGGCGCGGCACATGGAAGAGAATCACCTGTCGGCGCGCGAGGCCACCATTCGCGCCATGGAAGAAATTACCGGACCTATTATTGGTACGGTGTTGGTGTTGTTGGCGGTGTTT
>JAZRBL010000073.1:0-5891 GCA_045635045.1 Candidatus Enterocola sp.
AGCACGGGTAGCTTCCACGCATTGCTACGCTCAAATTTTTTCATTACCAATTCCATCGAATCGTTTACATCCACTCGCTCGCGGGGCGAAACCATTAGTTTTTGCATATCAAAACGTTGGTACAATTCGGGACGGAACATAATGTTTCTTACCTCTTCTACACGCACCTCGCCCAAATAATTATTTTCTTTATCCACTACAGGGAATACATTTCTACTGCACGTGGACATAATCTTAACCAAATCGCCCAACATTGCCTCGGGAGCAATTGTTTTCATATCGGTTTCAATCATGTTTTCGGTTTTTAGAATACTCAAAACCGCCTTGTCTTTATGGTGAGTAACCAATTCGCCTTTTTGAGCCAAACGCATGGCATACAAACTATGTGGTTCAAACACATAAATGGTAATGAACGAAAGCACCGAAACAATCATCAGTGGCATAAACAAAGTATAACCACCCGACAATTCTGCTGTTAAGAAGATGCCTGTCAAGGGAGCATGCATAATACCCGACATCAATCCTGCCATTCCCGCCAATGCAAAATTTTGAGCAGGCAGTTCTACACCCGCCTGGCGCAAAGCAAGAACCATAACATACCCAGTAATACAGCCAACAAACAACGAGGGAGCAAACAAGCCACCGGTACCTCCGGCTCCATTGGTAGCTGCCGATGCAAAAATCTTCAGCAAAACTATCAGCAATAAATAGCCAATAACAAAGTAAGCATTGTATCTGTATTCATAAAACAAACTATTTTCCAACAGTTGTTCATGATTCAAATTAAGCAGGTTATTAATGGAATCGTACCCTTCGCCGTACAATGGAGGCAACAAGAAAATGAGCAAACTTAACACGGCACCACCCAACAACCATTTTTCCCAAGGTTTCTCCATTTTTCGAAAGATACCTTCCATCCAGTTCATGCCTCGGGTAAAGTACAACGAAACAAAACCGCAAATGATACCTAGCAATACATAATAAGGAATGCGATCCAAAGCAAATGTTTCACTTTGCAGTGGGAACATCAGTTCTTCGCCCATTAAGAAATACGATACAGCAGTAGCAGTAACCGACGAAATAAGCAGAGGTACTACCGAATAGAAAGTCATATCGAGCATCAATACCTCTAGCGTAAAGGCCACACCTGTTATCGGTGCCTTAAAAATACCACTAATGGCACCTGCTGCCCCACAACCCACCATTAACATAAGGGTTTTCTGATCCATCTTAAAGGCTCTTGCTAAATTAGAACCGATGGCAGAACCTGTTAGCACCACGGGCGATTCGGCACCAACCGAACCACCAAAACCAATGGTAATGGAACTGGCCACAACAGAACTCCACATATTGTGCGCTTTTATGATGCTTTTACGTTGCGAGATAGCGTACAATATCTTGGTTACTCCGTGACTAATATCGTCTTTAACAATGTATTTAACAAACAAGCTGGCCAACAAAATACCCACAATGGGATACAACAAATACAGCCAGTTTTCTGAGTAGAAGGTAAAATTGGTGGTTAGCAAGTATTGAATACCATGAATACCCCATTTTAGCAAACATGCCGCCAATGCTGTCAAAACACCTACTAGCAAACTAAGCACAATAATAAAACGCTGTGTGGGAATCTTCTTCTCACGCCAGGATAATATGCGGTTGTATAAATTACTAGCAGACATTACACACCCCTTCCTTTAAAAATAGTAACGATAGTACCCGCTATTACCTTAAGGTCTGTCCATAACGACATCTTCTTAAAATACAGCATCTCGTACTCAATACGATTTAACATCATCGATAAATTGCTCGCATAACCATACTTAACAACACCCATCGACGAAATACCAGGTCGTACATTGCATAGCAAATACACCAAAGGCTTCTCTTGTACTATTTGACGAAAATAAAACCACCTTTCGGGGCGAGGGCCTATCAACGACATATCACCTTTTAGCACATTGTAAAATTGCGTCACCTCGTCCAATCGATAACGACGCAAGAATCGGCCCATTTTGGTAATACGAGGATCGTTTTCTGAAGAGAGTTGAGGACCTTTTTTCTCGGCATCCAAACACATGGTGCGAAGTTTATAAATTAAGAAGATTTCGCCTCGTCTACCAATGCGCTCTTGCTTATAGATGGGACGTTTGCCTATCAACAAGCAACATACCCCTATAAAAGGGCTTACCAAAAGCAAGGCTAAAAAAGAAAAAAGGATATCAAAGATACGTTTCACCACTCGCTCATAAGGGGGCATATAAGACCCTGTTAGCTGAACCAGTTGAATATCTTTGCATGTTATGCTTTTTACACCTTGATACGTGGTATCTCCCATTTGAGTAGCTACCACAAGGGTTAAATCGCGGAAGGCTGGAATGGCCAATAAAGCATATATTTGGGGGTAAGAAAGGCTCTCATCGGCAAAAAGAAGTGTCGTAGCCGAATGGCAGTCAACCATCTGTTGCAGGTCGTCGTACATGCCTACACACAACGATTCATCCACTTGGATATCGCTCGTCTCAGACACACGCAAACAACCTACAATCTCATTGTTTGGAAACAATTCATTGATGGTTGTCAAGAGTTTTTGCGCCCATAAACCGGTTCCTATAATTAGCGTACGCCGCCTAAAGATTTTCATGAATCAAGGTCTAATGAGTACAAAAGTACCATTTTTTTCAAATTTGATAATGGACGAAGCGGATTTTTTTTCGTTATCATCTTGTTTTGCTTGTACCACATAATCCACTCCTGCTTTTATTTCTTCTGCAATTTCTGCAAAGCATGCAGGGGTAGGCATGCCACTTATATTGGCCGATGTAGAAACAATGGGCTTTTTAAATCGGGCACACAATTGTTTAGAAAAAGGCTCATTGGTAATGCGAATACCAATGCTTCCGTCATCTGCCAACAGGTTGCTCGCCACATTTTTACCTTCTGGGTAAATAATGGTAAGGGGTTTATCGGCGCATTCCACCAAATCCCATACCACATCCGGAATTTCGGTAACGTATGCCTGTACCTTTGCCATACTATCGGTTAGCAGCAACATCGATTTACTATCGGATCGTTGTTTAAGTTGATATATCTTTTGCACAGCCTCTGCATTGGTAGCATCACACCCTATTCCCCATACCGTATCGGTGGGATAAAGGATAATACCGCCAGCCTGCAAAACTTCTAGTATTTTTTTTATTTCTTCCATAATTCTCAAAAAAAAATTGCTAACTTTACCGAATGTATTTTGCCTTGGCAAATTTACACATTCTCTCGCTATAAACAAATAAATATAATATGCTTCGAAATTGGATTACTAACGAACTAACCAACCAAGAAGAATCATGTAGAAAAACACTTGCACAACAACTCAGAATTTCAGGCACTTTGGCCAAATTACTTGTTCAAAGGGGTATTTATACCGTCGAACAGGCCAATGCTTTTTTTCATCCAGAGATAGGCTTGCTACACGATCCTTTCTTGCTTAACGACATGGACAAGGCCGTTGATCGGCTCAGTGAGGCTTTGCACCTCAACCAAAAAATTTTGGTCTATGGCGATTACGACGTAGACGGCACTACCGCTGTTGCGTTGGTTTATAAATTCTTGCAAAATCTTACCTCTAACCTGGATTTTTACATCCCAGACAGAAACGACGAGGGCTACGGCGTATCGTACAAAGGCATTGATTTTGCCGCCGAAAACGACATCAAACTAATCATCGTACTAGATTGCGGCATCAAAGCCATCGAAAAAGTAGCTTACGCCAAAGAAAAAGGCATTGACATCATCATTTGCGACCACCATACGCCCGATAGTTCTTTGCCCGAGGCGGCTGCCGTATTAGACCCCAAACGCACCGACTCTACCTATCCATACGGTCATTTATCGGGTTGCGGGGTTGGCTTCAAACTAATGCAAGCCTTTGCCATCAAAAATGACATTGAATGGGCAAAACTCACCCCACTATTGGACTTACTTGCCGTGAGCATCGCTTCCGATATCGTTCCCATAACGGGCGAGAATAGAGCCCTTATGCATTTGGGATTAAAACAACTCAACTCTGCTCCATGCGTAGGCTTAAAAGCCATTATGGAACTTTGCGATTTAGTAAACACTCCCGTCACTACCAGCGATATTGTCTTCAAAATTGGGCCTCGCATCAACGCATCGGGACGCATGAGTTCGGGACGCGAAGCCGTTGAATTGCTCATTGCCAAAAACGAAGAAACCGCTCGTCAAAAAAGCGAAAACATCGACGCGTACAACCAACTGCGCAAAGACCTTGACAAGCAAGCTACCGAGGATGCACACAAATACATTAGCGCCACCCCCATAGACGAACAGACTTCTTCTATTGTGGTATACAACCAAGAATGGAACAAAGGCGTTATTGGAATTGTAGCATCCAGACTAAGCGAGCACTACTACAAACCCGCTGTGGTACTTACCTTATCCAACGGTTTTGCTACGGGTTCAGCACGCTCCATCCTAGGCTTTGACCTTTACAAAGCCATCGATTCGTGCCGCGACTTGTTGGAAAACTTTGGCGGACACACCTATGCTGCTGGGCTTACCCTACGCCTTGAAAACATTGCCGAATT
Source organism: Candidatus Enterocola sp. (assembly GCA_045635045.1). Lineage (GTDB taxonomy): Bacteria > Bacteroidota > Bacteroidia > Bacteroidales > Paludibacteraceae > Enterocola. The sequence continues at coordinate 4,605 of JAZRBL010000073.1, forward strand.
CAAAGAGCGTTTCCAAAAGTACGTCGAAGAGAACTTAAAAGCCGAGCAACAAGTGCCTCAAATTGACATTGATGCCGAGCTACATTTTGCCGAGATTAACCACTCGTTCTTTAACACCCTACAAAAGTTTGCTCCATTTGGACCCGACAACAACAAACCAGTATTTGTTACCTATAATGTGGTCGATTACCAAAATCGTTGTCGATTAGTAGGGCAAGGCAAAAAACACATTAAGCTAGACGTGCGCGACTTAACAGGCGGCCCCACTATGAGCGGCATCGCATTCAATGCACACGATGCAGAAAACACCATCAAATACATCAACAGTGGCATGCCTTTTCATATTTGCTACACCCTAGAAGAAAACAACTTTAACGGCAAAAAGAGCATCCAGCTCATGATTAAGGATATTAAAATTCCTTACTAATTTATGTCTCAGTACAGAACCATATTGCAACAATATTGGGGTTATGCTGATTTCAGACCATTACAACACGACATCATAGCCTCCATTGGCAGTGGCAAGGATACACTAGGGCTTATGCCCACAGGTGGCGGAAAATCCATCACCTTTCAGGTACCCGCCTTAGCCAAGGAGGGGTTGTGCTTGGTCATTACACCGCTTATTGCGCTGATGAAAGACCAAGTAGCCAATCTTAAAAAAAAGAACATCAAAGCGGCGGCTATTTATGCAGGCATGGAGAGCGCCGACATCCAAAAAACCTTTGACAACTGCATTTACGGGCATTACAAATTTTTATACATATCGCCCGAGCGATTGGGTACCCGTATGTTTTTGGAACGCCTTCCGCTACTTGACATCAGCCTTATAGCGGTAGACGAGGCTCACTGTATTTCTCAATGGGGATACGATTTTCGTCCTGCTTACCGAGAAATTGCCAGTTTGCGCAAACAACTACCCGGAGTTCCCGTACTTGCCGTCACGGCTACTGCCACTCCAAAAGTAGCCGCCGACATTCAACTACAATTGCAATTTGAGCACCCCAATGTATTGCGCAAAAGCTTTTACCGACCTAATTTGAGCTACAGCGTTCGCGAAACCGAAGACAAATTGCAACAACTCCTACGCATCCTAAACAACGTGCCTGGCAGTTCGGTTGTGTACGTGCGCAACCGCAAAAAAACCAAAGAAATTGCCGAGTTTTTGCAAGCCAATCGTATTCCAGCACATTTCTTTCATGCCGGTCTCCCTTTAAAAGAAAAAGACGACAAACAAAACCAATGGAAAGAAGGTACTTGCCGCGTGATGGTAGCCACCAATGCCTT
>JAZRBL010000074.1:0-3440 GCA_045635045.1 Candidatus Enterocola sp.
GGAGAAGGCCATTAATCCATTACCGGACGCACTGGCAAGCCCCTGCGGCGTTGCAAGGACGTTACATTGTGTACCAAGGGTTTTAACTCGTAACTAATCATAGAACGACTGTCGGTAGGATATAAGGTGGAAGAGGCATAATAGCCATACTCATTGTAACCCAACCATTCGGCGTCTTTGTAGTTGCCTACAGCAGGCAAGAAAATAAAGTTATCGTTTACCTTGCTTTGCACTTTGTAGCCTTTTACGCCCTCTACTTCGGTCCATGTCCACGTGCAACTGCTGCGCAACTCTTCCCATTCGGCACGGGTGGGAATACGCCATTTGCCGCCCAACATAGCATGTGCAGCATCGTCGTCCAATTCTAGCTGTTTTTTGTTATCAACACTACCATATTTTGTCATCTCAGCATCCGTTCCATTGCACCATTGGTAGTTTTCCCACGTATAGGTAATTTTGCTCGTAGTTTCACCCCAAGCGTAATAAGACCCAGATGCTTCTACTGCAAAGGCACCCACATTGTATATGCCCCACTTTACGCCACTCTGTAGCCCCAAATCAACGTACAATTTTTCTTCTTCGGGTTGTTCAGGTTCTTCGGGAACAACAGGATCGGGCGTCTCTGGATCTTGGGGTGTTTCATCATCGGGTGTGGCGGTTTTTACCTGAACGCCACGAACCGAAAGGCCTTCTTTTCTAGGACTAAATCCACCGCTTACAGAACTATATCCCATCGATGCCGTAAGGGCATACACAACATCGGTTGGGTCTATGTTGCGAGTCCAAAGATAAGCACCACCTTCTGCATTCTTAAGGCCTTCGTCGTCTTGATAACCCGCTAGCGGAAAGAAAAGGGTTTGTCCATTGTTGCGACTGGTCAACAAATACCCTTTTACTCCGTTTAGGGTACTTTCTTCGGCATCGCAGCTGCTAATCAGCTCTTTATACTCATCTAGGGTGGGCATGCGCCACTGGCCACCGGTAGCTACATAGGCCACATCGTCGTAATCTTCTAGTTCATTTAGCCCATCTACTTTGCCATACGACTCATCAAAGTTGTATTTTAGGACATTGCATTCTTGGTCGTACCATTTGTAATTGGCGTAGTTATAAGCCGTTTTGGTGGTAATTTCGGCCCAAGCAAAATAGCTGCCGTACTTTTCGGGTTTTTCGGCACCAATATTGGACGCTGCCCACAACAGTCCCGATGCCAAGCCCATATCGACCGACTGATAGTGAATAGCGGGCACATTGGTGGTTGGAAGTTGTGTATCACCGTTTGGGTCGTTGCCCCCGTTATTGGGTTCGTCGCCTGCGCACGACGAGAGCATAGCCATGGCACCTAGCCACAGGCATGCGTATAACAATAGTTTTTTCATGGTGTTGGATTTATAAGGCAAAGATACGATTTTTTGACGAATCAACTAAACAACTAAACGACTAAACAATTATTCACAAAAAGTTTTGCAGAATAAAAAAAAGAGCGTATCTTTGCAGTCCATAAATTCGACAGGGTATAAATAAGCGTGTTCACGAAGAACATCACCCGCTCGAAGGTATTTTATAAACAATCTTTATAACATGTACGCAATTGTAGAAATCGCCGGACAACAATTTAAGGTTGCTAAAGACCAAAAAGTGTTTGTTCATCGTTTGAACGAAGAACGCGGCGCAAAAGTCGAATTCGACAAAGTTTTATTAGTGGATGCTGACGGCAAAATTACCATTGGCGCTCCTGTAGTAGAAGGTGCTAAAGTAGTTGCAGAAGTAGTATCGCACGTAAAAGGAGACAAAGTTATCGTCTTCAAAAAGAAAAGAAGAAAAGGTTATCGTGTACGCAACGGTCACCGTCAATGCTTCACCGAGTTAGTAATTAAAGAAGTTGTTGCTTAATAATTAAGAAAGGATTTAAGAAATGGCACATAAGAAAGGCGTCGGCAGTTCGAAGAACGGTCGTGAATCAGAAAGCAAACGCTTAGGCGTTAAAATTTACGGTGGTCAGTTCGCTAAAGCCGGAAATATTATTGTAAGACAACGTGGTACTCAACATCACCCAGACAAAAACGTAGGTATTGGTAAAGACCACACCTTGTTTGCATTGGTAGATGGTACTGTAGTTTTCCGTCGTAAAAAAGATAACAAATCTTTTGTATCGGTAGAAGCTATCCAAGCGTAAATAAAAGAGAAAATCCTCTAAAAATACCTATTAAAAACCTCGCCTTACTAAAAAGGTGAGGTTTTTCTTTTTTTATCACCTTGGTAACAGATTTTTTTATTATATTCGTGCTCTTAATTAACAAGATACGACAAATAACGTAACAGTAGTATGCTTACACTTAAATACATTACCGAAAACACCGCTCTTACCATTGAGCGTTTGGCCAAAAAGCACTTTGACGGCAAAGAAGTAATTGAAAAAGTAGTGGCTTTGGATGCCAATCGCAAAGCTACTCAAGTAAAATTAGACAATACCCTTGCCGAAATTAACCAACTCTCTAAAAAAGTAGGCGAATTATTCAAACAAGGTAAAGCCGACGAGGCCAACCAAGTAAAAACACAAACAGCCGACTTAAAAGAGCAAAGCAAAGACCTTTCGGCTCAATTGGATGCCATCGAAAAAGAAATTACAGAACTTCTTTGGACCATTCCTAACCTACCCAACGACGATGTACCCGAAGGCAGAACCGCCGAAGACAACGTAGTAGTACGCACCGGTGGCAACTTAGAAGATCTTCCTAGCGAAGCACTTCCTCACTGGGAATTGGCTAAAAAATACGACTTAATTGACTTTGAATTGGGCGTTAAAATTTCGGGTGCAGGTTTCCCTGTTTACAAAGGCAAGGGAGCTCAGTTGCAACGTGCCCTTATTAACTTCTTTTTGGACGAAGCACGCAATGCAGGTTACACCGAAATTATGCCTCCTACTGTAGTAAATGCTGCATCGGGTTATGGCACAGGTCAGTTGCCCGACAAAGAAGGCCAAATGTACCACGTAGGTTTGGACGATTTGTATTTGATTCCTACTGCAGAGGTTCCCGTTACCAATATTTATCGCGACGTAATTCTAAACGAAAACGAATTGCCTATTAAAAATTGCGCTTACACACAATGTTTTAGACGCGAGGCTGGTTCGTATGGCAAAGACGTACGTGGTTTGAATCGCTTGCACGAATTCTCTAAAATTGAAATTGTACGCATCGATACACCCGAGCACTCGTACCAAAGCTTGGACGAAATGATTGCTCACGTAGAAAACTTGGTAAACAAACTAGAACTACCCTATCGTATTTTACGCCTTTGCGGTGGCGATATGAGCTTTACATCGGCCATTACATACGACTTTGAAGTATATTCTGAAGCACAAAAACGTTGGTTGGAAGTAAGTTCGGTTTGGAACTTTGAAAGCTATCAAGCCAACCGCCTAAAATGCCGTTACAAAG
>JAZRBL010000075.1:0-14721 GCA_045635045.1 Candidatus Enterocola sp.
CCCATGGAAGAAGAAATTAAGCTCTTGCTGATTCCTGCCGACCCCGAAGATGCTAAGAATGCCATTGTAGAAATTAGAGGCGGTACCGGTGGCGACGAAGCCGCTATTTTTGCTGGCGACCTATTCAAAATGTACAGCAAATACTGCGAAATGAAAGGTTGGCGCTTAGAGGTAACCTCTATGAACGAGGGTACATCGGGTGGCTATAAAGAAATTGTGTTCAACGTAACGGGCGAAGGCGTGTACGGCATTATGAAATACGAATCGGGCGTACACCGCGTGCAACGCGTTCCTGCAACCGAAACACAAGGCCGTGTGCACACCTCGGCTGCTACCGTAGCCGTACTTCCCGAAGCCGATGAGTTTGACGTAGAAATTAACGAAGGCGAAATTAAATGGGATACATTCCGTTCTAGTGGAGCCGGTGGTCAGAACGTTAACAAGGTAGAATCGGGCGTGCGTTTGCGTTACATGTGGAAAAACCCTGTAAGTGGCACCGTAGAAGAAATTCTAATTGAATGTACCGAAACCCGCGACCAACCCAAAAACCGCGAACGCGCCCTATCGCGCTTGCGCACCATGATTTACGACCGCGAACACCAAAAATACCTAGACGATATTGCATCGCGCCGCAAAACCATGGTATCGACAGGCGACCGTAGTGCTAAAATTAGAACTTACAACTACCCACAAGGCCGTATTACCGATCACCGCATCAACTATACCATTTACAACCTAAATGCCTTTATGAACGGCGATATTCAAGACTGCATTGACCACCTTATTGTAGCCGAAAATGCCGAACGCATGAAAGAAAGTGAGTTATAATATTTTCCTAAAAACCACCACATATGACCAGAGAAGAACTTTTTGAAAACATCAAACGCAAACAATCGTTCCTTTGCGTTGGTTTAGATACCGATATTACCAAAATTCCAGAGCATCTTTTTGAAAACGAAGATGCCATGTTTGAGTTTAACAAAGCCATTATTGACGCTACTGCACCCTACTGCGTAGCCTACAAACCCAATTTGGCCTTTTACGAAAGCATCGGTTTAGCCGGATGGGATGCCCTAGAAAGAACCATCGATTACATCAAAGCCAACTATCCAGACCAATTCCTAATTGCCGATGCAAAACGCGGCGACATTGGCAATACATCGGCCATGTATGCTCGCACTTTCTTTGGTAACATGGATTTTGATACCGTCACCGTAGCACCTTACATGGGCGAAGACAGCGTATCTCCTTTCTTGTCGTATCCTGGCAAATTTGTTACCCTATTGGCGCTAACTTCTAACAAAGGAGCTTTCGATTTCCAACTTATCGAAGACAAAGAAGACGGCAAACGCTTGTTTGAGAAAGTATTAGAAACCTCTAAAAAATGGGGCAATGAGGATCAATTGATGTACGTAGTAGGCGCTACCAAAGCCGAAATGCTATCGGACATTCGTAAAATTGTTCCAGACAGTTTCTTGTTGGTACCAGGTGTTGGTGCACAAGGTGGCAGTTTGCAAGCCGTTGCACAATACGGTATGAACAGCCAATGCGGTTTGTTGGTAAACTCATCGCGTGCTATTATTTATGCCGACAACAGCGAAAACTTTGCTCAGGCCGCAGGCAAAGCTGCAGCCGAAGTACAAGCCGAAATGGCCGAGTTACTAAAAGCAAACAACCTTATCTAACCGATAATGGCCAACAAAAAGAAAATCATTAACGACCCCGTTTTTGGATTCATTACCTTGCCCAGCGAATTGTTGTACGATTTGTTGCAACATCCGCTGGTGCATCGCTTAACGCGCATCAAACAGTTAGGCTTAACTTCGTATGTCTATCCCGGAACACAACACACTCGTTTTCAGCACTCTTTGGGGGCGCTTCACTTAATGACAGAAGCCATTAAAACCCTCCAAAACAAAGGAAACGACATTACCGAAGACGAAGCCAATGCCGTTTATGCAGCTATTTTACTGCACGATTTAGGTCATGGACCGTTTTCGCACACGTTAGAAGATTTCTTTTTTACCCGCCACTCGCACGAAGAGGTAGGCCTAGCCCTTATTGAAGGGCTAAACCAAGATTTTAACGGCAAGTTAGACCTTACCCTTCAAATTTTACGAAACACCTACCCCAAAGGATACCTGCACGAGTTGGTTTCGGGACAATTGGACATGGACCGATTGGACTACCTACGCCGTGACAGCTTTTTTTCGGGCGTTACCGAGGGCAACATTGGTTCGGCACGCATCATCAAGATGCTCAACATCAAAAACGACAAACTGGTAGTTGAGGCTAAAGGCATCTATTCTATAGAAAACTTTTTAATGAGCCGACGCCTCATGTATTGGCAAGTATACCTACACAAAACGGCATACGCTGCCGAAATTATGCTACACAAAACCCTGCTTCGCGCACGCTATGTAGCAGGGCAAGACCCTACGCTTTTTGGTAGCGAATCGCTTCGCTACTTTTTGCAACAAGGTGCAGAAGAACTAAGCCAAGAAGCCCTACATCATTTTACACAATTAGACGATTCAGATATTTGGGTTGCCCTAAAATCGTGGTGTAATCACCCCGATAAAGTACTCTCACTATTAAGCAACGGCATTGTAAATCGCCAAATATTTAAGGTCGAGATTTCTAACACTCCTTTCGACGAAAAACAACTACAAGAAAGAGCCCATGTATTGGCTCAACAATTGCAGCTTTCTGAACAAGATGTTGCTTTTTTAACCTCGTACAAAAAGGTTACCAACAACCTGTACCGCGAAGACGACAATGCCATCGACATCCTATTTAGCGATGGAACTACCAAGCGCATTTCGGAAGCATCAGACATGTTCAATTTGGATGTTTTATCCAAGCCCATTCACAAATATTATTACTGCCATTTTAGAGTTTAAAATTTGCTAATTTACGCAGTAAATTGTAACTTTGCCTAAATTTAGACAAAATGGAATTTTCTGCAACACAACTCGCCGCCGTACTAAAAGGCACCATCGAAGGAGATGCCAATGTACTTGTTCACGACTATGCAAAAATAGAAGAAGGCAAACCTGGTACCCTCTCCTTTTTATCCAATCCTAAGTACGAAAATTACCTCTACGAAACCGAAGCGAGCATTGTGTTGGTGAACCATGATTTTAAGCCAAGCAAACCCGTAAAAGCTACCCTTATTAGAGTTCCCAATGCTTACCTAGCATTGGCTACGTTATTGCAAATGGCTGAACAACTCAAACCTACCAAATCGGGTATAGATGCCACAGCTCACATTGCAGCTTCGGCTACCATTGGCAAAAATTGTTACATCGGTCCTTTTGTTTACATTGGCGAGAATGTAGTCATTGGCGACAATACCCAAATTTATACACACTGCGCTATCAACGACAATGCCAAAATAGGCAGTAACAACATCCTATACAACGGCGTAGTGGTTTACCACGAATGCGTTATTGGCAACAACTGTATTTTCCATGCTGGAGCTGTTATAGGTGCCGATGGTTTTGGATTTGCCAAAAACCCAGATGGTTCATACTTTAAAATGCCACAAAATGGAAATGTTATTGTAGAAGATAACGTAGAAATTGGAGCCAACACTTGCATTGACCGTGGCAGCATGGGTCCCACCATCATACACAGTGGTGTAAAACTAGACAACCTAATTCAAATTGGACACAATGCCGAAATTGGCCACAACACCGTAATGGCAGCCAATACAGCAGTAGCTGGTTCGGCAAAAGTAGGCAACGAATGTATTTTTGCCGGTTTTGTAGGCATTGCAGGACACATTAGCGTGGCCGACAACACCAGCGTTGGTGCATTCTCTGGCATTACCAAAACGGTAAAGAATCCAGGACAAGCCTATCATGGTCCTACCGCACTACCTGCTATGCAAAACAAAAAATCATTTGCCGTTTATAAAAACTTGCCCGATTTAAGAAAAGAATTCTACGAACTTCAAAAAGAAGTAGCAGCCCTAAAAGAACAACTAAAACAAAAAGATTAAGATGGTACAACACACGCTAGCACAAGCATTCACATTAAGCGGCAAAGGGTTACATACAGGTCTGCAAATTACTGCCCAGTTCTGCCCCGCTGCAGAAAATGCGGGCATAACCTTTATTCGTACCGATTTGCCCGAGCAGCCCGTTATAGAAGCATTGGCCTCTAATGTAACCGCAACAGAGCGTGGCACCGTGGTAGCCAATGGCAAAGCTACCGTTAGCACCATCGAGCACGCCATGGCAGCCCTTATGGCGTACGGCATCGACAACTGCACCATCGAAATCAATGCTCCCGAAATGCCTATTTTAGACGGTAGCGCTCTATATATAGTGGCAGCTATTAAAAAGGCCGGCATTGTAGCACAACAAGCACCTCGTAAGTACTTTGAAGTAAAAGAAAAAATGGAATTTGAGCACAATGGTTCCTCCATCACCCTTTTACCTGCCGAATCATTCTCGGCCCAAGTACACATCGACTTTAACTCGCCCATTCTTCCCCCTCAAGTGGCAACACTTGCTTCGCTTGCCAACTTTGAAGAAGAAATAGCCGCAGCACGCACCTTTGTTTTTGTGCGCGAAATTGCCCCCCTTTTGCAACACAACCTTATTAAAGGCGGCGATTTAGACAACGCCATTGTTATTTACGACAAAGAAATGACCCAACAAGAGGTAGATAATTTGTGTCAATTGCTAAACATCCCTACCATCAAAATTTCTGAATTAGGCTACTTAAACAGAAAACCTTTGGTATTTGAGAACGAACCTGCTCGTCATAAATTGCTTGATATTATTGGCGACTTATCGCTCATCGGACTTCCTATTAAAGGCAAGGTAATTGCTCACAAACCAGGTCACACCTTTAATACACAAGTAGCTAAATTAATACTCAATCACATTGCAGAAACCAAATAATATGCCTATGATATCTCCAAACGCTTACATACATCCAAATGCCAAACTAGGCAAAGACGTTATTGTCGATGCTTTTGCTTATATTGACGACAACGTCGAAATTGGCGATGGCACCCACATTTTTCCCAACGCAACCATTTTGTCGGGTGCACGCATTGGCAAAAACTGCCGTATATTTCCTAGTGCGGTAATTTCTGCCATCCCTCAAGATTTAAAATTTAGAGGCGAAGAAACCACCGCTGTAATTGGCAACAACACCACCATTCGCGAGTGCGTTACCGTTAACCGTGGCACCGCTTCAAAAGGCACCACCATTGTAGGCAGCAATTGCCTACTTATGGCTTACTCGCACATTGCACACGACTGTATTTTGCACGATAACATTATTATTGGTAATGCTAGCCAAATTGCAGGCGAGGTAGAAATTGACGACTGGGCTATTTTAAGTGGCAACTGCTTGATTCACCAATTCTGCCACATCGGTGCTCACATCATTATGCAAGGTGGCTCACGCACCAGCAAAGACGTACCTCCCTACGTAACTGCAGGACGCGACCCATTGGCGTTTGCCGGTATCAACCTAATTGGTTTGCGTCGTCGCGGTTTCTCGTCCGACCAAATCCAAACCATCCAGGAATGCTATCGTGCCTTGTATCAATCGGCATTGAATACCAGTCAAGCCATCGAAAAAATTGAAAACGAGCTTCCTGCATCGCCAGAAAGAGATACCATATTAAATTTCTTAAAGACTTCACAACGCGGCATTATTCGCGGATACCAAGACTAATAAACCTATTATGGAAGAAGCAGTAAAAAAATCGCTTAATTTTATTGAAGAGATTGTAGAAAAAGATTTACGCGAAGGTAAAAACGACAGTCGATTACAAACTCGTTTTCCACCCGAACCCAACGGATATTTACACATCGGCCACGCTAAGGCTATTTGCATGGACTTTGGTATTGCCCAACGTTACGGTGGTATTTGCAACCTTCGTTTTGACGATACCAACCCTAGCAAAGAAGATGTAGAATACGTTGACTCTATCCAAGAAGACATTAAATGGCTTGGATTTGAATGGGGCAACATTTACTATGCATCCGACTATTTCCAACAACTTTGGGATTTGGCCGTTCAGCTTATCAAAGACGGAAAAGCATACATCGACGAGCAATCGGCCGAAGAAATTGCCAAACAAAAAGGCACACCTACCACTCCTGGTACCGAAAGCCCTTATCGTAACCGTCCTGTAGAAGAAAACTTGGCCTTGTTTGCTAAAATGAACACAGGCGAAATTCCCGAAGGTGCTATGGTGCTTCGTGCAAAAATTGACATGGCTTCGCCTAACATGCACTTCCGCGATCCTATTATGTATCGCATCATTACCTCACACCCTCACCACCGTACCGGCACACAGTGGAAAGCCTATCCTATGTACGATTACGCACACGGACAATCGGACTATTTTGAAGGCGTTACCCACTCTATCTGTACGCTAGAATTTGTGGTACACCGCCCACTATACGATTGGTTCATCGACCAATTTGCCGATAGCGACTACCGCCCCCGCCAATACGAATTTAACCGTTTGAACATTACCTATACCGTAATGAGCAAACGCAAAATGTTGCAATTGGTACAAGAAGGTGTTGTGGCAGGTTGGGACGACCCTCGTATGCCTACCATTTGTGGTTTGCGCCGCAGAGGTTATACTCCCGAAGCCATTCGCGACTTTGTAGACCGCATTGGTTATACCAAAGTAGACGGTATGATTGACGTATCGCTCTTAGAATACTCTATTCGCGAAGACTTAAAACCCAAAGCACACCGCGTAAGCGCTATCTTCGACCCCATTAAATTGGTTATTACCAACTATCCAGAGGGCGAAAAAGAATACATGGTTACCGAAAACAACCCAGACTGCGAAACCGCAGGCACACGCCAAATGCCATTCTCTCGCGAAATCTTTATTGAAAGAGGCGACTTTATGGAAGACGCTCCCAAAGATTTCTTCCGTCTTACCCCAGGTGGACGCGAGGTACGCTTAAAAGGTGCGTACATTATTCAGTGCACCGGTTGCGAAAAAGATGCAGATGGCAATGTAACCACCGTTTACTGTACCTACGACCCCGACACCAAAAGTGGCACAGAAGGCAGCAAACGCAAAGTTAAAAGTACCATTAACTGGCTAGACAAAGACGGCTATATAGAAGCAGAAGTACGTTTGTACGACCGTCTGTTCAAGGTAGAAGATCCTGCCTCGTACGACGGCGACTTCCACGACCTACTCAACGAAGACTCGTTAGAAGTTAAAACAGCCCTAGTAGAGAAACACCTAGAAGGAGCACAAGCTGGCGATCACTTCCAATTCTTAAAAGTAGGCTACTTTACCGTAGACAAAGATTCTACCGCAGAAAAATTGGTACTCAACCGCACCGTATCGCTAAAAGATAATTGGAGCAAGAAATAAGCTCTTATTACCAATAAAAAAGTCCAACTCGTTTGAGTTGGACTTTTTTTATAGAAGTGTTTAAAAATCTAATTAAAGAATACCAAGCAATTTAGCGTTTTTAGTGATTTTTTCTACTGCTTCGTCAATTTGATCGAAGGTGTGTGTAGCCATTAGCGAAATACGGATAAGTGTATCTTGCGATGGAACTGCAGGAGAAACCACAGGGTTAACAAATACGCCATCGTCCATAAGCATACGGGTTAGACGGAATGTTTTTTCCTTGTCAGGCACATAAACAGGAATAATAGGAGTAGGTGTGTGACCTGTTTCAAATCCTTTGTCTTTGAAAGCTTGAAGCATTCTGTTGGTGTTATCCCACAATGCTTGTTGACGCCATCTTTCTTCTTCCATTACCTCTAGAGCAGCCAATACAGCTCCCGCAGCCGCAGGGGTAATACTAGCACTAAAGATAAGTGTACGAGAGTTATGTTTTAAGAAGTTGATTACATCTTTGTTAGAAGCGATGAAACCACCAATGGTAGCCAACGATTTACTAAAGGTACCCATTACCAATTCAACGTCGTTTTGCACACCAAAGTGTTCGCAAACCCCGGCGCCTGTTTCGCCAAACACACCCAACGAGTGTGCTTCGTCAATCATAATAGAAGCGTTGTACTTTTTAGCCAAATCTACCATTTCAGGCAATTTTGCAACGTCACCTTCCATCGAGAAAACACCGTCAGCAACAATTAATTTAATTTTGTCGGGATCGCATTGTTGCAGGAATTTTTCTAGGTGTTCCATATCGTTGTGGCGATATTTGAACTGTTTTGCCATGCTTAGGCGAGAACCTTCAATAATAGAAGCATGGTTTAAACGGTCTAAAAGAAGGTAGTCTTCTCTACCACCCAAACAAGGAACTACACCCGAGTTTACGGTAAAGCCAGTGGCATATACAAGAGCTTCTTCTTTACCTACCAATTTGGCCAATTTTTCTTCTAGCTCAATGTGAATATCCAATGTTCCATTTAAGAAACGAGAACCAGCACAACCTGTACCGTATTTTTCTACAGCCTTAATAGAACCTTCTTTAATTTTAGGGTGATTGGTAAGACCTAAGTAACTATTTGATCCAAACATCAATACTGGTTTGCCATCAATTTGAACTACCGTATCTTGATCAGAACTAATAGGTCTAAAATAAGGATAAACTCCAGCTGCTTTTGCTTTTTGAGGCACATCATATTGTGCTAAGCGTTCACTTAATATACTCATACGAATGTTATTTAGATTATGCAAAGTTACATTTTTTTTTGTAGAAACAAACAGTTAATGGTTGATTGTTAATAACCCATCGGGCAAATCTAGGTATAAAGCCTTGTTTTTATGGTCGATATCGACAATAAAATCTTCTACCGCAGGTATCATTACCATTTCATCGCTGTCGGTTACCACACAAAACAATACATTATCAGTTTGGTCGTTAATTTCTTCAATTTTACCTACCAACACCCCTTCGTTATACACATCAAAGTCTATAAAATACTGATAGCTAACCTGCTCCGCATCTTCTTGCAACGACAATGGTAAGTATACTTCTTTGCCCACCAAGGCTTTTGCTTTCGATTCCGTATCAATTCCTTCTACCTGCATCAACCAAGCCGTATCATTTTGATAGCGTCGTGATGTAATAAAAAAAGGAACAAACAAGCCATCCATGTTCAAAACGACGTATTCACATTCGTCTAACACATCGGTATTACCGACGCACACCCACTCGCCCGATACGCCATGTGTACGGCTAATTTTTCCGGCCAAAAACAGTTCTTCTTGTGTTATCATGCTTGCTTATTTAAGGCTAAAGGAGCGCTTAATTCGTACACATGCTCAACGCAAGCAGGAATTTCACTCCTATAGTGTGTAACAAAGATAAGGCTTTTATTGGATTGTTGGGCAAAATCGTCTATCAATTTTAAGCACCGCATTTTATTCACACTATCCATGCCATGAAAGGGTTCGTCCAAAATGAGCAATTGTGGATTTTTTATCAGGGCACGTGCAAACAACAACATACGTTGCTCTCCTGCCGACACGCGCAAAAATGGTTTATCTGCCAAGTGGTCAATGCCCAAGACTTGCATCAACAAAAGGGCTTGCTGGGTTTGTTCTTGGGTGCAACGTTGGTACAACCCTACGCTATCAAAATAGCCCGATTGCACCACTTTTAAACAAGGTACATTTTCGCGGTAATACAAATGCATTTCTGACGATGTATAACCGATGCGTTTTTTTATTTCCCAAATGCTTTCGCCCGATCCTCTTTTTCTGTCAAACAACCAAATGGGCAACGAGTAGGCCTGCGGATTATCGGCAAAAATATAGCTTAGTAAGGTAGATTTACCCGAACCATTGGGCCCCAATAGCGCCCATTTTTCGCCTTTTTGAATGCTCCATGTTACATCGGGTTGGAAGATCAATCCTTCGTACTGAATACACACTTTTTGCATCGCTACAACGGCTTGGTAATCTTCGCTTCCAAGCGGCATCGAGGCAAAAGAATACGAGGTACAAACAGGCAATTCTACCGCTGGAACACGGTAGTCTTTTATGGGCCCAGCATACACCGTTTTACAAGCATCTAAGTGCAATAAATGGGTAGTACTTCTTGGAATATCGCGGGCATCGGCCACCAAACAGAGCAGCTGTGTACCCTGCTTTGCTAGGGTTTCAAACACCTCTTCCATCAGCCCCCTGGTAGCCTCGTCCAAACCAATGTACGGATTGTCGAATACCATCATCCTAGGTTTCTCTAACAATGCCTTCGCAATGAGTAATCGACGCAACTGCCCACTCGACAATGTTATGAGTCGATGTGTCAGCAAAGACTGCAATTGGAAGATTTCAATTACCTTTTGCAGCCAACAAATATCGTCGGCAGGTTGTAAAATTTCTTGCACGGTAGGATACCAATCTACCTCGTACACATTAAAGCGCTGTTGGTAGTAAGCATCCCTAAAATCGGAGAACGAATAGGTAGACTGAAAATGAATGGTTTTAATAAACTGACGAGGGTAAATAAAGGCCGTGGTTTTGCTTCTTTCCTCGTCCATAAAAGGATATTCTATGCTACCACTTGCCAATCCATATCGACCGCTAATAATTTCGCTAAGAAGTGTTTTCCCACTTCCGTTGGGACCGTAAAAAGTCCAAACTTCGCCTTTGTTCATCGTAAAAGAAAACGCAGACGGAAAGGTTACATCCGGAATACGTGGTACTACGTCTATTAGCTTTATAAATGCATCCATACACACATTATTTATACGCCACAAAGATAACCATTATTTGCCTAATTTGCATTTTATTGTTACCTTTGTGCATTATTTTAAACACCGTATAAATATGCTACGTATTGCCGTACAAGCCAAAGGACGCTTACACGAAGAAACCATGACCATGCTCGAAGAATCGAGCATCAAATTAGATTTAGGCAAACGCAAATTATTGGTTGCCTCTAAATCGTTCCCTGTAGAAGTTTTATTTTTACGCGACGACGATATTCCACAAGCTGTTGCCACCGGCATTGCCGACGTGGGTATTGTAGGCGAAAACGAGTTTGCAGAAAGAGGCGAAGATGCTGCTATCATCAAACGCCTTGACTTTAGCAAATGCCGCTTATCATTGGCCATTCCAAAAGACGTTAACTACCCTGGTGTAGAATGGTTCAATGGCAAACGCATTGCCACTTCATATCCTAACATTCTACGTCAATTCTTAGATAAAAACAACGTAAAAGCCGATATTCACGTTATTACAGGTTCTGTAGAAATTGCTCCTAGCATCGACCTTGCCGATTGTATTTTTGACATTGTTAGCTCTGGTGGCACCTTGGTTACCAACAACCTAAAAGAAGTGGAAGTAGCCATGTATTCAGAAGCCTTGATGATTGGCAACAAAAACCTATCGGCAGAAAAACAAGCCATCTTAAACGAACTATTGTTCCGTTTTGACTCGTTTAAAAACGCCGAAGGCAAAAAATACATTATTCTAAACATTCCTAACGATAAAATAGACGAGGTTTGCGCCCTTCTTCCAGGTATGAAATCGCCCACCGTTACCCCATTGGTGCAAGAAGGATGGTCGTCGCTTCAGTCGGTTATCGAAGAAAAAACCTTCTGGGATATCATCAACCAACTTAAAAACATTGGTGCCGAAGGCATTTTGGTGGTTCCTATCGAAAAAATGATTCTATAAAACATGCAAATTATATCCAATCCTTCGCGCGATAAATGGGCAGAGTTATTAGCTCGTCCACACATTAATAGCCAAAACCTTACCGCCATTGTCGATGAGGTGCTAAACCGTATTCGCCAAGAGGGTGACAGTGCAGTTCGTGCCTACGAACTACAATTTGACAAAGCCAACCTTACCCATTTACAAGTAAGCGAAGCAGAAATCAAAGAAGCAGAAGCCTTGGTAAGCGACGAACTAAAAAAAGCCTTGCAAATTGCCAAAGAGAACATTTCTACCTTTCATGCTGCGCAAAAACACGCCCTACCCAAAGTAGAAACTACCCAAGGTGTTACTTGCTGGCAAAAAGCCGTACCCATTGAGAAAGTAGGTTTGTACGTACCAGGTGGTACTGCACCCCTATTCTCTACCGTACTTATGCTTGCCATACCTGCACAAATAGCTGGCTGCCAAGAAATTGTACTTTGCACCCCACCTAATGCAGAAGGAAAGGTAAACCCCATTATCTTGTACGCTGCCCAATTGTCGGGTGTAAGCAAGGTATTTAAAATTGGTGGTATCCAAGCCATTGGCGCCATGGCCTATGGTACCGAAAGCGTACCCAAAGTATACAAAATATTTGGCCCTGGCAACCAATACGTTATGGCGGCTAAGCAACAAGTAAGTTTGCACGATGTAGCCATCGACATGCCTGCAGGCCCATCAGAAGTAGCTATTATTGCCGACGAAACAGCCAAAGTAGGTTCTGTTGTAGCCGATATGCTTTCGCAAGCCGAACACGGCAAAGATAGCCAATCTATTGTATTTACCACTAGTGCAACATTGGCCCAAGCATTGGTAGCAGAAGTAGAAGCACAAGTAGCCGTTGCGCCTCGTAAAGACTTTATAAAATGTTCGCTAGAGCACAGCAAAATTTTTATTCTTGACAATATGGACGATGTCATTGCCATGTCGAATGAATACGCTCCCGAACACCTTATTATAATGTGCAAAGATTATGCCTCGGTAGCCGAACAAATTACCAATGCAGGATCTGTCTTTATGGGATACTATACCCCCGAAAGCGCTGGCGACTATGCATCGGGTACCAATCATACCCTACCCACCAGTGGTTATGCCAAAGCTTATAGCGGAGTAAACCTAGATAGCTACGTTAAAAAAATTACCTTCCAAGAAATTACCCAACAAGGAATTCAAAATTTGGGAGATACCATCGAAATTATGGCCGAAAATGAACAACTTATGGCTCATAAATTTGCGGTTACCATCAGAAAGCAATAAAAAGCACTTTTTTTGGTAAAAAAAACATTTTTTTATTGGATAAAGCAAAAAATGTTTTATATTTGCTTTTGTAAAAAACGAATTGAACTCAATATCATACTTACTTAAAATTATTATTATGGAACAATTAGTAAAAGACATCGAAGCTAAAATGGCTGAGTTTGCTAAAAACGCAAACGATCAAGTAGCAAAAGGTAACAAAGCTGCAGGTACTCGTGCTCGCAAAATTTCGTTGGACATCGAAAAATTGTTGAAACAATTCCGCAAAGACTCTATTGCAGCTGCAAAATAATGCAACCGTAACATTGTTTTAAATAAAAAGAGGTGGATTAAAAAATCCACCTCTTTTTATTTGTCTATCTTCAAGGTTATAGATTTGCCATTTTAATGGCGGTTATACCCGCCTCTACGCCTTTGTTACCCAAACAACCACCACATCTATCCAAGGCTTGTTGCAGGGTATTAACGGTTAACAAGCCAAATATAACAGGAACCATTCCTTTTTGCGCATTTAAGTAGGCAATACCTTGCGTAGTACCCCCACATACATAATCAAAATGAGGAGTATCGCCCTGAATAACGCATCCTAAAACAATAATAGCAGCATAGCCACCTTGTTCTTGAAAGCGTTTGGCGGCGTAAGTCAACTCAAATGCTCCAGGAACGTGCACTACATCTATTTGCTCTACACCGTTATCTTCTAATGCCTGAATAGCACCATCTAGCAAGGCAAACGTTACATCACTGTTCCAATCTGCCACAGCAATTGCGTAACGTTGTTTGGCAACGATCTGCTTACAAGGCATGCAAGCAGGATCGTACTGCGATAAATTATGTAAACAGCTAGCCATTATTTAGACAACGCTTCAATAAATTTATCTACATCATCTACATCAGCAATACCAGGCAACACACCTTTGTATTCCGATTTAATGGTTTTATAGGTAGCCAACGCCTGATCGTTTTGATTCAACGCCTCATAAGCACGGGCTAATTTTAGCAAATAGGTAGTAGCTACCATTACATTGTCGCTTTTAGCTGCTTTTTTAAAGTAACCTACAGCTGTTTCCACATCTCCTTTTTGTACATAGCTATCGCCAATAGTACCTACAACAGAGTAACCTACAATTTCGTCACCACCGCTATATTGAGCAAGGTATTCAATGGCATTATCGTATTCACCTAATTTGTAATACGACAAACCAGCGTATGCATTCGCTAAATTTCCACTTGGTGTGCTAGCGTATTCGTCTGCAATTGCAACAAAACCAATAAAATTAATGCTATCGCCATCAACAGCCACTTTATATTGGTTACCTGCAAAATACAACTGACCTTCTACCATCAAGGCATCAGCCTCTTGGTTAGCAGGAATTTGAACCAAATTACGATACATTAACCAACCAGCAAGCAAGGCTATAATCACCACAAAGGCAATCATTAATTTCTTTTGATTTTTTTCGATAAATGCTTCCGATGTTAGCACTGCATTTTCTAGGTTTTCCAACTCTTGTGGATTCTCTACGTTTGTTTTTTTATTTGTTGCCATAATATATAATAGGTCTTGGTTTATAATTCAATATCAGAAACGCAAAGATACAAAATAAAGTTGATAGTTGAGAAAGGAGAAAGAAGATTTTTGCAAATAGACAGACAGGAAATGAAGCCTGCTGCATTTCATACCTGCAATAGGTTACGCAGAATGACCAATGGCCAAAAGTTGCTAAAGCAACAAAAAAAGCATCGTTTTTATTTGTATATTAAAATTCTTTTCATACCTTTGCAGTGCTTTAACAAAAGCTATCTGGTTCCTTGGCCGAGTGGTT
>JAZRBL010000076.1:0-2460 GCA_045635045.1 Candidatus Enterocola sp.
AGATATGGCTTCTACTGGCGAGGTAGGTTGGATTGGCGACGAGTTTAACGAAGCACTTTTGAGCTCGCTAATTGCCGTAGGTTGCACCATCCCAGAAAAGAATGTAATGGTTTCGTCGGGCGATAGCAAATCGAAAGTAGACTTGCTAGAACCTTGCAAAGAATTAAAAGCCAAAGGTTATCAAATTTTTGCTACCGAAGGCACTCAAAAATTCTTGGCAGACAATGGGGTAGAGGCTACTGTAGTAGGTTGGCCAGACGATAACAACAGCGAACTAAAAATTACCGACATGATGGCTGGTAAGAAATTTGATTTGGTTATCAATATTCCTAAAAACCATACTCGTCGTGAGTTGACCAATGGATACAAAATTCGTCGTGCTGCTATCGACCACAATATTCCATTGTTAACCAACGCTCGTTTGGCATCGGCCTTTATTCACGCATTCTGCACCATTAAAGAAACCGAAATTCCAATCAAAGATTGGGCTTCTTACAAAATGAATGAAGCATAATATTATATATAAGGTATGCAAAAAGGAGGAAGGCGATGCTTTCCTCCTTTTTTTGTATTTCTTGTAAGTATGTTAAAATTTAAGCAAGAAGTGGGGCGGGAATGCTTATTTTTTCTTTTCTTTCTGCGATTTTTTTACCCGAAAACGTTTGAAATAGAAAATTTATAGTATATTTGTACTAATTAAAAACCATTAAAAGTCACCCTTATGAAAAAATTGTGTTTAGCGATAATGGCGATGGTTGCCAGTTGCTTAGTGTTGAATGCTGCTCCAGGTGAGTTATTGGTTTCGCCAAAGGCTCCTACAGCTGCGAATCCTATTGTTTTGACATATACCCCTACTGCGAGTCAACAATGGATGCATAACGAAGACGTTTACATCTATGTTTGCGTAGAAATGGACCAAAACGGTGAGTGGGTAAAAGAAAAAGCAGAGTGGTCTAAATGTAACCTTCCTAACTACAAATGGACTAAAAATTCGGATGGTACTTTGTCTTATACCATTTCTAATTTGAAATCGTATTTTAAATTGACCGACGCAGAAGTGCCTCATGTAACAGGTTTGTTTGTTATTTTGAAAAATGACAAATACCAAACCGACGACAAATTTGTGGCCATTCGTTCGGTTCACGATTTAGATGAAAAATTCACCGGTACAGTTAAATTCCGTGTGCAAGTGCCACTTGGTACCAAAAAAGTGTACGTAGCTGGTACATTTGGTAAAGAAGGCGATCCTTTGTATTGGAAACATGCCGATGCTAAATTGGAATTGAAAAAAGTAGACAATACTCACTTTGAAGGCGTGTTGTACAATGTTCCTGCCGATTTGCATTACATGTACGTGTGGGGTCCTGATACCGATCAAGCAGAATCTCGTATGTCTCACCGTCCATTGGGTGCACGCTCACAAGTTAACGATATTGTAGACTATTGGGGAGATATGACATTGAACGTAACGGTTCCACAAGGTACCCAAGAAGTTTATGTAGCTGGTAACTTTAGTAATTGGACCTATATTGCCATGATGGATGCTGGTAACAATACATGGACGTATCATGTATCACCAACTGCTTTAGATGGTAAAGGTGTAATTGAATACAGCTACTATAGTAGAGATCAAAAAACGGCTATTGAGAAAGGTAAAGCAACTCGTAGAGTTCCATTTAAAGGATTTACCACTCAATACGACGAAATTAAAGCTTGGTAATAATCAAAGACTTAACTCCCCGGAAGCAAGCCATTGCTTTCCGGGGTTTTCTGCTAACTATAACAATACAATTCACTTTATTTATTAACCTTAATATTAATGCCTATGAAAAAGAAGTTTACAAAATGGTCTATGGCACTAGCTTTGCTTGCCATGACATTGTTGCTTCCCCTAGAGGTTACTGCAAAAAAACTGTATTTAGATGCAGGTGGTAGCTCTAAATGGGACCAAGGTGGAGCATGGTTCTCTGCTTGGGTTTGGGGAAGTACGCAAGGTGATGCTTGGTACAAAGCTACCAAAGGCGATGTGTATTATGAAATTGAGGTACCCGATGATGCAACAGGTATGTTGTGGGCTCGTTTCAGTAAAGCATCTACTTCAGAAAGCTGGAACCAAGCAAATGGTGATCAAGCCGGTTATTGGAATAAAACTGGTGACCTTACCATTGGTGCAGACAACTTGTTAACCATTAAAGGATGGGGAACAACCCTAGGTACAGACTATGCATGGTCTACCTACACACCTCCAACTCCTGACCCAGAACCAGAACCTGAGCCAGAGCCAGATCCAACCCCTGATCCAGAGCCAGAACCTGATCCAGAGCCAGATCCAACCCCTGATCCAGAGCCAGAACCTGAGCCAGAGCCAGATCCAACCCCTGATCCAGAGCCAGCACAAATTACGCTTACCTTTGTAAACGCAGAAGGTTGGGATAATGTTTACATTCATGCTTGGGAAGG
>JAZRBL010000077.1:0-1794 GCA_045635045.1 Candidatus Enterocola sp.
GTCTTCTTGCAACGACAAGGCTTCGTTATAGAAAGCAACGGCTTCTGCATAATTTTTTTGTTTGATAGCTTGGCTAGCACATCCAGCAGCGGTTTCGGCTGTTGGGTTCAATTTGTGCGAGTAAAGCGAAGCAGCAAAATAAACTTCCGATTCTTTGCATCCTGCTTTGCGGAAAATCTTAATAATCTTGTTCAACGACTCTGCATTGTCTTTGTTGTCTTCTACTTTAGCAGCAAATACATTTTCTAGGGTTTTGCAATCGGCAGCACCACTAGCAGAGAACATATGGTCAATGTTGTTACGAACCAATTGGAAGTTAGCTTGTTGTTTGTCGGCCATGGCAATGCGTTTGTCCAACATTTCACCTACGCGCAAATATTCTTCAATAAAGTTAGCACGATGGCTTTCGGTATCCAATTGATATTGTTTTTCTAGCATTTGGAAGTAGGCGTTAATAACGTCAGCATCCGAGTTTTGCATACCAAAATCTACTGCTTGTTTTAACCATGGCAATACTTTATCAAGCATAGCAGCATCGCCCGAATAGTTGATATAATCTACCGCTTGACGACCACGAATCCATGCTTCGGAGTATTTACGATCGGTACCAAAGTATTGAATA
Source organism: Candidatus Enterocola sp. (assembly GCA_045635045.1). Classification (GTDB taxonomy): domain Bacteria; phylum Bacteroidota; class Bacteroidia; order Bacteroidales; family Paludibacteraceae; genus Enterocola. The sequence continues at coordinate 623 of JAZRBL010000077.1, forward strand.
CGTTGTTCGTAGCATTTCATCAACAAGTCAAACCATTGTTGTTTTTCGGCAGCAGGAGCTTTCATCATTTTTTGTACAATCAAGAAAGCACCGTTTCCATAAAAAGTACGACCACCTGCAGCAGGACATTCGTCAAAAGCCACTTTCCAGTTTACAAAAGCTGCATCGTAGTCTCTAATTTTATAATATTGTTGATACAAGCTGATGTTTTCTAAGCAACGAATACTGTCTTCGCCTGTACCAAATTTACTGCCATCGTCAATGGCCTTTACCGCAAACATAGGCAAGGAAAACAACGCTACCAAGCCCAATAAAAAATACTTTGTTTTCATAGCAAATTTATTTTGTGTTAATTTTGTTGATTAGACGGATTATCTTAACCTACGTTTAACAAACCAACGCTCATTTAACGAAACGCCTATGCCAATTTTGTAATAGCGTTCCAATAAACCTTGTTGTTGGATGGACCCTTGTTGACCGTATTCCATGTGTACGTTCAACTTGGTATTGGTAGTAGGCAATGGGAATCCTATACCCCATGTAATGGCCCACTTATCGTAGGGTTTATTATCAATATTGATGTATGAATTGGCGTAATTAGCACCCACCCTAAAGTCCATATTATCGGTATATTTTTTACCTCCTGGAGCATGGGTATATTGTGCGCCAAAAGCATAAACAAAGCGATCGTTTAGCTGATTTTTTTCGCCATAATAACGCGCCTCTGCAAAGTTTTGCCACGAAACATCCACTCCAATCAACAATCGATTATCCCAGCGATACGACACACCTGCACCCACGGTTTGAGGATAATCAAACAACTGTTCTTTATCTTCTATCAACTCTAGTTCGTTGGTTTGAGTAGCCATTTCGTATCGGTTGTTCATGGGCAGTTGCAACGAATAAGCCGCACCAATCACCAACTCGTCGTTTCCAATGGGTTGGTGGTACTGAATACCCACATCGCACAGCCAAGCGCTAATGTACAACGATTCTTTTTGTTTGGTAGCGCTGTACAAATTCTCTTTGGGAAAAGTTACCTCTCTGTAATGCTGAATATTCCCAAACAAATAGTGTCCGTTAACACCAATGGCTACCCTATCTAAAATATCGAACGACACACCTAGGTATACTTGGCTTATGCCACCGGTACCGTTAAAGGCTTGTTTTAC
>JAZRBL010000078.1:0-9859 GCA_045635045.1 Candidatus Enterocola sp.
GTTTTAATTGACGTAGAAGCCTTGGCTAAAGAAGCGGGTTCGCTTCGTACCGCCAACATTGTATTGCTAGGTGCTGCCCTACCTTATTTGGGCTTACCCGAACAATACATCGAAGACGCTATTCGCAGTATCTTTGCTCGCAAAGGCGAAGACGTAGTAAACCTTAACTTAAACGCATTACGCATTAGTAAATAGTCGCTAGTTACTCGTCACTAGTTAGGAGTTATTATTCGACAAGCAACAAGTGACAAACAACAAACAACAAAATTGAAAGAATATGTTATCCACTATTTTAGCTATTGCCGGTAAACCCGGTTTATTCAAATTGGTATCGGGCAGCAAACGCATGATTATTGTAGAATCGTTATTAGACGGTAAACGCGGCCCTGCATACGCAAACGAACAAGTAAACGCACTTTCTGACATCGCAATCTATACAGAAGATACCGAAGTTTCATTGCGCGAAGTTTTTGCAGCCATTCAAGCCAAAGAAGGCAAAGAACCCATTGCTATTGATGTTAAAAAAGCATCTGGCGATGAATTGCGTGCTTATTTTGCAGAAGTATTGCCTACCTTTGATCGCGACCGCGTTCACAACAGCGATATCAAAAAAGTGATTCAATGGTATAATCTGTTATTAAAGAACGATTTAACCGATTTTTCGGACCCACAGGCATCTGAGGGCGAAGAAAAAGTTGAAGAATAAGCGAAATTTTTTGCAAAAATATTTGCAAAATTCAAAAACGCGCCGTATCTTTGCATCGCTTTAACAGAGAAACACTCTTCCTTAGCTCAGTCGGTTAGAGCATCTGACTGTTAATCAGAGGGTCCTTGGTTCAAGTCCAAGAGGGAGAGCAAAAGAGAACAACTTCGGTTGTTCTCTTTTTTTATATCATTCCCTAAAAAAAACAAATAATTACTACCACCCTCACCCACTTCCCTTTATTTTTAGTATTTTTGCTCAATAAAGTTCTTTTTCGTTGATGCGAACGAAAAGGCGTATCCAGGAGATCGGATGGTCTGCCTTTGAGTTGTATCAATGAAATGTGATATATTTAAAGTATTACCTTATATGAAAAAGATTATACTTGCGTTTTGCATTTTACTAGCTACGACAACATCGTACGCAAAAAACAAAGAAAAAATAGACAACCACTACTTTTCGGTAGCAGAAAACCTGTCTATCTTTAATTCGGTATATAAGCAAGTAAACGTACACTACGTAGATTCTATTCCCGCCACCGAAATTATGCAAAAAGGCATTGAAGGCATGCTAAAAGCCCTCGATCCTTATACCGTTTACATTCCAACCGACGACGAAGAGAATTTTAACCTCATGACCAAAGGCGAATACGCCGGCATTGGTACCGTTATTACCAAACGCGGCAAACTTATTTACGCCAACGAGGTATACAAAGACATGCCCGCCGACAAAGCAGGCATTAAAAACGGTTACGTACTTACCAAAGTAGACAACACATCGCTTATAGACGTTACCACTTCTAAAGCCAGCGAATTGCTACGCGGTACACCCGGTACCAAACTTACTCTAACCTACCAAGAAGACAGCGTATCGGCCCCTAAAACCGTAGAAATTGTGCGCGAGCACATCTATTTGAACCCCATTATCTACTACGGCATGCTAACCGATAGCATTGGATACATTAAACTTAGTAATTTTACCCAAAACTGCGCCGATGAAACCAAAAAAGCCTTGCTCGATTTGCGTCAACAAGGCATGCAACAACTTATTTTAGACCTACGCAGCAATCCAGGCGGTTACTTAAGCGATGCTGTAGATATTTGCAACTTCTTTTTGCCCAAAAACCAAGTAATTGTTACCACCAAAGGCAAAAACAGCGAGGTAATGAGCGTATACAAAACCGCTAAAGAGCCCATTGCTCCTACTACTCCCCTTATTGTATTGGTAAACGATGGCAGTGCATCGGCATCCGAAATTGTATCGGGCGCATTGCAAGACACCGACCGTGCCGTTATTATGGGCGAACGCACCTACGGCAAAGGATTGGTACAAAGCACCTTTCCCGTGGCCTTTGATGGTCAGGTAAAAGTAACCATCGCCAAATATTACATTCCTAGCGGCCGATGCATTCAGGCCATTAAATACAGCCCTAACCCCAACGAGTCGCCCAGCTATATTCCCGATAGCTTAACCACCGAATTTACTACCAGCAAAGGCCGCATTGTACGCGACGGACGAGGCATATCGCCCGATATCGAGGCTCAAAACGACTCGATTAAAGGCCTAATGCACCATTTAATGCAAGAGTACAAAATATTCGACTTTGCCAACAATTACGTAAAAAGAAACCCCAACCCCGTGGCATTAGAAGACCTTGCGCTAACCGATGCCGATTTTGAGGCCTTTAAACAAGAAGTATTGAGCAGCGACTTTAAATTCAACTCGTACTCGTTAGAGATACTAGACAGAATGATAGAAGTGGCCAAGCTAGAAGAATGTTACGACAGCAACAAAGCGCTTATCGATTCGTTGCAAAGCAGCCTATCCAAACGCGATGCATCGGCATTCGACAACGTCAAAAACCAAATTATGCAATGCCTAACGGTAGAAATTGCCAAAAATTACTACTATCAATGGGGCGAAATGTATCACATTGTAAGATACGATAAAGTAATAGACAAAGCCATAGAATTGTTCCGCGACCCTAAACGCTATGAAAGCATCCTTGCCACACCCAAAAAATAGCGCATTCTTACCCACTTCGCAAAAAGAAGTAGCGGCACTTGGCTGGGATAGCATCGACATTATTTTGTTTTCGGGCGATGCCTACGTAGACCATCCTGCCTTTGGCACCGCTATGATAGCCCGTGTGCTGCAAGCAGAAGGGTTTAAGGTGGCTGTTGTGCCCCAACCCAACTGGCGCGACGATTTACGCGACTTTAAAAAGCTAGGCCGACCCAATTTATTTTTTGGTGTAACGGCAGGTGTTATGGACTCGATGGTAAACCATTATACCGCAGGCAAACGCCTACGTTCTAACGACGCTTACACCCCCGAAGGCAAGGCAGGCATGCGTCCCGACAGAGCAACTACCGTTTACAGCAAGATTCTAAAACAACTATACCCCGATGTTCCATTGGTAATTGGTGGCATCGAGGCATCGCAACGCAGGCTTACCCATTACGATTATTGGGACGATGCCTTGCACCCCAGTATATTGATCGATACACAGGCCGATTTTTTAACCTACGGCATGGCAGAAAGAGCCCTAGTAGACCTTGCCAAGGCTTTGCAAGCGGGTCAAAGCATCGAACAACTGCAAAGCATACCGCAAATTGCTTTTGTTACCGATCAAACAGATACCCCTGTCGACATTGAATTGGCATCGCACGAGGCTTGTATGGCCTCCAAAAAAACACAGGCGCAAAATTTTAGGCTGTTTGAAGAAGAATCAAACCGATATGCCTCCAATAATCGACTAGGACAAGTAGTGGGCAAGCAAAAAGTCATTATCAATCCGCCCTATCCTATTATTAGCACAGAGCAATTGGATGCGCTATACGATTTGCCATACACCCGCAAACCTCACCCTCGCTACAAAGGAAAAACCATTCCGGCGTACGATATGATTAAATATTCCATCACCTTGCACCGTGGGTGTTTTGGTGGTTGCTCGTTTTGCACCATATCGGCCCACCAAGGCAAATTTATTGCCTCGCGTTCGCAGGCATCTATTTTGCGCGAGGTAGCCCTTATTAGCCAAGACGACCAATTTAAAGGCTATATTAGCGATTTAGGCGGCCCATCGGCCAATATGTACCAACTGCAAGGCAAAGACCTTACCCTGTGCCAAAAATGCAAAAAACCAGCTTGTTTGCACCCTAGCATTTGCAAAAACCTAGATACCAACCACGCACCCCTTATTGCATTGTATCGTAAGGTACGCGCCTTACCAGGCATTAAAAAAGCCACCATTGGCAGCGGCATCCGTTACGATTTGGCCACCCCCGAATACCTAAAAGAAGTTATTACGCACCACGTATCGGGCCGATTGAAAGTAGCCCCCGAGCATACCAACAGCGAGGTACTGAACCTGATGCGCAAACCATCGTTCGATCAATTTATCACCTTTGAGCAAACCTTTAGAAAATACAACCAAGAGGCAGGCCTTAATCAGCAACTTATACCCTATTTTATATCGAGTCACCCTGGTTGTACGGCGCTTCACATGGCCGATTTGGCCATTACCACCAAAAAAATGCGCTTTCAATTGGAGCAGGTACAAGATTTTACCCCTACTCCTATGACCTTATCGACCGAGATGTACTATACCGGGTATCATCCTTATACCTTGCAAAAAATAACCACAGCCAAAACCTTGCATCAGAAAAACGAACAACGCAATTTCTTTTTCTGGTACAAGGCAGAAACCAAACAAGCCATTGTGCGCTATTTAAAACAAATAGGTCGTCCCGATTTAATTACCAAAATTTACCCCCGATGAAATTTCGCGCTTACTGGATAGTAGTTTGTATGCTGTTTGCCACCTGTTTGCAAGCCGCACAAAAAGACATTGCGCCTTTGCTAACGCAATTGCAAACGCCTATGGCCGATAGCCTAAAACACCAAGTAAGCCAGCAAATAGAACAACAACTAGTAGCCTATTTTTCTACCAAAAATGGTTTTAAGGCCCGCATTGACTCATTAACCCATATAGGTGGTGTAGCCGATGCCGATAGTACCTTGCGCATTGTTACCTGGAACTACGGGTTAAGCGACGGCACCTTTGGTAGCCATGCCATCTTTATCAAGAAAAACGGCAAACAAGCGCCCCTAGTGCATGCTTTTTCTACCACCCAAAGTACCCTGCCAGAGGTAAACAAAAAATACACCGCCAAAAACTGGTACGGCGCTTTGTATTACCGCATCGTTTACCACAAAAAACAATACTATTTGTTGGGATACAACGCCTATCAACCCTCTACCCGCGTCAAACTCATTGATGTGCTTACCTACGTTAACAATCGTCCGGTTTTAGGCAGCAAAAACTTTTTGCTTAAGAACAAACAGCAAGCACGCGTGGTATTTGAATACAGCAGCCGCGTACAAATGCTACTACAATACGACGAGGTGCAAAAAGGCTTTGTTTTTGACCATTTGTCGCCCGAAGAGCCCTCGATGGAAGGTATTAGGGCTTACTACGGCCCCGATTTTTCTTACGACGGGCTATTTTACCGCAAGCAAAAGTGGACCCTCCAAGAAGACTTGGATGTTAAGAATGTTGACTAATTTTGACATTCGTTATTTATCCTGCATTTTTTTGTATCGTTTGCGGATAAAAAATGTTATTTTCTCTTCTATTTCAGCACAATGGTATTGATATTTTCTTATTTTTGTTAGCAGAAAAATCACGCTAATCAAAATATTATGACAATTGTATTCAGTATCAATTACCATACCAACTGGGGCCAACGCCTTTTGGTATGCGGTTCTATTCCAGAACTAGGCAAAAACACGCCCACCAAAGCTATTCCCATGGAATACGTTTCTAACGGAGAATGGAAATTGGTGATAAACGTAAAAAAAGCCACTTCGTTTACGTACAAATACCTTATTTTTAACGAAGGTACTAAAACCTACACCGAAGAATACATGCCCGAGCGCAAAGCTTTGTTGGCAGAAGGTTCTAACTATTGCTATTTAGACGACGCATGGCGCAGCAATGGCATCGACAAAACCTTCTATTCGGCCGCCTTTACCGAAGGGTTGATTGCCAGAACCAGCAAACCCAAAAAATTGGAAGCCCTTACCGCTCCTACCACCTTGCTATTTAGCATTTCGTGCCCTCGTGTAGCCGATGGTTATCAACTAGCCATTATAGGTAACACCCCTGCTTTGGGTGCTTGGGACGCAAAAAAAGCGTTGGTAATGGCCAACGAACAATTCCCTTTGTGGCAAGCGGCTATTGATGCTACCGAACTTACGGGCCAAATTGAATACAAATACGTTATTTACGATACAAAAAGCAAAAGCGTGGTTTCTTGGGAAGAAGGCTCAAACCGCGTTATCGACTCTAGCCAAATTAAAGGCGGCATGACCTACAACCGCAACGACGAAGTATTCCGCTTTGGTTTAGCTCCTTGGAAATGCACCGGTGTTGCCATTCCTGTTTTCTCGCTTCGTACCGAAGGCAGCTTTGGTATTGGCGAATATGCCGACTTGCGCAAAATGTCTGATTGGGCCAAAGTAACCGGTCAAAAAATCATTCAAACCTTGCCTATTACCGACACCACTCGTTTCCGTACCAACGCCGACTCGTATCCTTACAGCAGTATTACCGTAATGGGATTGCACCCCATTTACATCAATCCATTTGAAATGGGCACATTAAAAGATGCTGCTAAAATGGAGTATTTTTACGGATTGCAAAAACAATTCAACCAATCGCCCACCGTTATGTACCAAGAAGTGGGTGCGGCTAAATGGGAATATTTCCGCTTGATTTTTGCGCAAGAAGGCAAAAAAGTAATGGCATCGGCCGCTTACAAAAAATTTGTCAAAGAAAATGCGGAATGGTTGTATCCATACGCTGCATTCTGCTACTTGCGCGATGCTAACAACAACTGCAACTTCCGTACATGGGGCAAATATGCTATCTACAACGAACAACAAATTATGGAGTTGTTCACCAACGAAGACAGCAAATTTGAAGCCAACCTACACATTTACCTACAATACAACGCTCACATTCAACTATTGGCATCGGTTAAATATGCCAAAGGCAATGGTGTGGTACTAAAAGGCGATATTCCAATTGGTATCAGTCCCGAGAGCGTTGAAGCTTGGATGGAACCCGAATTGTTCAACTTGGACAGCCAAGCTGGTGCTCCACCCGATCCATTCTCTAAAACCGGTCAAAACTGGGGATTCCCTACGTACAACTGGGAAGCAATGGAACGCGATGGTTATGCTTGGTGGAAAAAACGTTTCCAAAAAATGGCTACCTACTTCCAAGTGTACCGTATCGACCACGTGCTAGGTTTCTTCCGTATCTGGCGCATGTCTTCGGGCGATGTTCAAGGTCTATTGGGTTACTTTGACCCTGCTTTGCCCATGCATCCAGACGAAATGCGCAACAACTTTGGCGTATGGTTTGATTACGACCGCATGGTACGTCCCTACATTCGCGAACACGTGGTAGACGAAAAATTTGGCGATATTGCAGGCAAAATCAAAAACAATTTCTTGGATTTGGTATCGCCAGGCAACTATTCATTCAAAGAAGACTTTAATACCCAACGCAAAATTGAAGCCTTTGCTTACGAACATCCCGAACTATTGGATGTAAACGGATGGATTTACAACGAATTGTTGGCTTTGCACGGCGAGGTATTGTTTATCGAAGATAAAAAGAAACCTGGCCATTTCCACCCACGTATTACCTTGCAAGAAACCCTATCGTACCGCGATTTGGATTGGAACGTAAAAGAAGCGCTTAACAACCTATACAACCACTTCTATTACCATCGCCACAACCAATTCTGGAAAGAACAAGCCATGAAAAAATTGCCCGCTTTGTTGCGTGCTACCAATATGTTGGTTTGTGCCGAAGATTTAGGTATGATTCCAGATTGCGTACCAGAAGTAATGAGCCAACTTTACATGTTGAGTTTGGAAATTGACCGTATGCCAAAAGATCCTACTCAAGAGTTTGTAAACATGAGCACCGTGCCTTACCTATCGGTTTGCACCACCTCTACACACGACATGGCTCCTATTCGCGGTTGGTGGAAAGAAGACGAAACCCTTATTCAACGCTATTATAACCATATTTTGGGCGAATGGGGCGAAGCCAAACAAGATTGCGAACCATGGATTTGCGAAAAAATCTTAGCACGTCACCTATACTCGCCTGCTATGTTGGTTATTTTGCCCTTCCAAGATTGGATGTCTATCGATGGCGACCAACGTCGTGCAAACGCAGCCGAAGAACGCATCAACATTCCTTCGGATCCACACCACTTCTGGTGCTATCGCATGCACAAGAGCGTAGAAGAATTGCTTCAAATGGATCAGCTAAATGCCAAAATTAAACAATTGGGCATAGATAGCGGACGAAGCTGTGAGATGTAAAAACGCTTGCGTTTTTACATCGGTAAATCAAAAAAAGCGACCCTAAAAGGTCGCTTTTTTTTGATGTCTAATGTCTAAGGTCATTTGACTTTGGACTTTGGACTTTGGACTTTGGACGAAGCATTAGTTTGCAAAAACTAATGCTTCATCTTTCACATCCACCACAATGGGTTTGTCTTTTTGAATGGTGCGGGCAATGATTTGCTCGGAGAGTTGGTTCAACACCAGGCGTTGCAACGCACGTTTAATAGGGCGTGCACCAAATTGAGGATCGAAACCTTCGGCAGCAATGTGCGCAACGGCAGCAGGCGTAATTTGCAAGGTAACACCGTTTTCTTTTAGCATACCAGCAATGCTTGCTACTTGCAACTGCACAATTTGAGCAATTTCTGCCTCTCCTAGGGGCGTAAACATAATCAAATCGTCAATACGGTTCAAAAATTCGGGTTTGATAACCTGTTTTAGCAATTCAAATACGCCTTTTCTAGTCGCTTCCAACACTTGTTCGCGGTTGGTATCCGTCATTTGCTCGGTTTTTTCGCGAATCAATTGCGAACCTAGGTTCGAAGTCATGATGATGATGGTATTTTTAAAATTCACCACCCTGCCCTTGTTGTCGGTTAGTCGGCCGTCGTCCAAAACTTGCAACAAAATGTTGAACACATCGGGGTGTGCTTTTTCAATTTCGTCGAACAACACCACCGAGTAAGGTTTGCGGCGAATGGCTTCGGTAAGCTGGCCACCCTCGTCGTAACCCACGTATCCAGGAGGCGAACCAATCAGACGTGTTACCGAGAATTTTTCTTGGTATTCGCTCATATCGATACGTGTCATCATGTTCTCGTCATCGAATAGCACCTCTGCCAACGCCTTGGCCAACTCGGTTTTACCCACACCCGTGGTACCCAAGAAAATAAACGAACCAATGGGACGTTTGGGGTCTTTGAGCCCAGCACGGCTACGACGCACGGCATTGGCAACCGCCACAATGGCCTCGTCCTGACCAATTACACGCTTGTGCAATTCGGCCTCTAGCTGCAACAGCTTGGTTTGCTCGTCTTGCGCCATTTTGCTAACAGGAATACCCGTCCATTTGCTCACAATTTCGGCAATGTCGTCGCTGTCCACCTCTTCTTTAATCATGGGGTCTTCGGCCTGCATCGTGCGCAATTTTTGTTGCGCCTCTTCAATGCTTTTTTCGGCCGACGGAATTTTGCCGTATCGAATTTCGGCCACCGTATTAAAATCGCCATTGCGTTCGGCTGCTTCGGCATCGAATTTTAGTTGCTCAATGTCAATTTTGTGCTGTTGAATGTTATCGATCAACGATTTTTCTGCCTGCCATTTGGCTTTTTCGGCCTTTTCAGTCTCTTTTAGGTTGTCAATCTCTTTCGATAATTGTTTCAACTTTTCGGTATCATTTTCGCGCTTAATGGCCTCGCGTTCAATTTCTAATTGACGAATAGAACGATCTAGTTTGTCCAATTCTTCGGGAACAGAGTTCATTTGCAAACGCAAACGAGCTGCCGCCTCATCAATAAGGTCAATGGCTTTATCGGGCAAGAAACGATCCGAAATATAACGGCTTGACAGTTCTACGGCCGATATAATGGCCTCGTCTTTGATACGCACCTTGTGGTGGTTTTCGTAACGTTCTTTTAACCCACGCAAAATAGAAATAGAACTAGCCTCATCGGGCTCGTTTACCATCACAATTTGGAAACGACGCTCCAAGGCTTTGTC
>JAZRBL010000079.1:0-8600 GCA_045635045.1 Candidatus Enterocola sp.
GAGTATGTCGCGCAAAGGAAATTGTCTTGACAATGCGATGATGGAGAACTTCTTTGGAATAATGAAATCTGAATTGCTATATTTGCAAGAGTTTAAGGATATGGATCACTTCAAACAGGAACTTAAGAAGTATATCCACTAGTATAACAATGACAGAATCAAACTAAGATTAAAAGGAAAGAGTCCGGTGCAATACCGAACTCTTTACCAATAATTTTTTTTATTAATCCGTCCAACTTTTGGGGATCAGATCACCGCAGGTCCTTTTTTTTATGACTAATCGACTAATTGACTAATCGGTGATAATTACTTTGAAAGCTGTTTCGTAGCTTTGGAAGCGTACTACCAATAGGTACAAACCTGCATCGTAACCTTGTACGTCTACCAAGCCTTCTTCGGTAAATTTAGGCGAGTAGGTTTGACCCGACAAGCTCATCAATTTTACTTCCGAAATTTCTTCTTCAGCATTGATGGTGACAAAATCTGAAGTTACAGAAGGATAGATGGTCGCTTTAGGCGCTTCTTCTAACTCACCAACACTTACGTAGTCGTAACGATTAGGAACAGAAGGCAAGGTATATTTGGTAGCTGTAAATACTTTTACATCGCCAGCTGCAATGCTCATGCTTTTACCACCTGCTAGCACAGAACCACTTCCTGCCAAATAATCGTACCAGCTGTTTCCAGTTGGCAAGGTATAGTTTTGAGTGGTAGTACCTAGGTTAGCCAATACAAAGATGCGAGTATTACCGCTGCCCCAAATAACGCTACGCAAAGCTTTACCAGTACCCAAATCGCTGCTGGTAGGATTGCCTGCAAAGGTATTAGGTGCTAACTTGGTACGCAATTGAATAATTTGACCCAATTTTTGGTAAGCGTTCATACGATTGGCATCTTGGAACCAACCGTAGTTTTCTGGCAAAGGTTTAGCATCGGTTTCGTGGCAAGGAGATTCTCCTTTGTTTTTATTATTACCCGACGATGCGGTTGCATTCGAGCAGAAAGAGAAGTCGTAACCCAACTCGTCAAACTGATAAATCATTTGAGGACCGTTCAACATGGTACACATCGCCACTACGGCAGGAACACGTGCTAAACGGGTAGCCTCGTTCGATTTAATGGTACCATTTCCGTAGGTTTTTGCTTTCCAGAAAGGACGTTGTTCGTCGTGCGAGGTAACATAACTTACATAACCATCGTTATTAGCATTATTCAAAGCATCGCCTTCTTTTAACCAACCCATAGCTACTTGGCTATATGCATTGTTGGTATTTTCCCAGCACATCATACCATTGTTTACATAACCAGCCTTTTCGCCACCTTGGTCTTCCCAGTGTTCTAGGATAAAGTAAGCATCACTAGCAACCGCTTTTACACCATTATTGTAGTAATAGTTCACATTCGATTTACGGTCGTTACAGTTAGGACCGCAGAAACCGTGCGAAAGGTCCATACGGAAACCGTCTACTTTGTATTCGGTCAACCAGTGTTTCAAAGCTCTGGTTAAGTGTGTTTTGGTAGCTGCATAGCTATGGTTCCAGTCTTCAAATACGGCTGCCGTATGAGGAGCCGTTACATTGAAATACGGATTATCTTTTAGGTTGTTATAACCACCGTACAATTTTTCCAAAGAGTGGTTGCCGGTTGCATGATTGAATACCATGTCAATAATAACGGCAATACCGCGTTTGTGGCATTCATCTACCAATTTTTTAAAGTCTTCTTCTGGACCGTATGCTTTATCCATTGCAAAATAGTGGTTGGGTGCATAACCCCAGCTTAAGTTGCCATCAAACTCGCAAAGTGGCATAAATTCCAAGGCATTGATACCCAAGTTAGCCAAGTAATCCAAACGTTCGGTAATGGTTTTGAAATTACGATCTTTGCTGTACGAATAAGGCCAAATTTCGTAAATTACCAAGTTATTTTTATTAGGACGTTTAAAATTAGTGGTAGCACTGCTCCATTGGAACGCTTTTTTACCAGGTTGGATAACGGTGGTATAACCTACAGCCCCTTTAGGGAATGGCATCAAGGTTGGATCTTGTTGTTTAGGTTCCCATTTGTCGTCTTCGTGCAATACTTTGGTTGAATAAGGGTCTGACATTTGAACAAACGAACCATTCGACATTTTTACAGCATATTGGAACGCATATTCTTTTCCAGCGGTCAAACCCGTAAAGGTGTACCAGAAATAGTTACCGTCTTTGTAGCATTGATAATCGTTCGATGGGGTCCAGTCATTGGCATCGCAGTAGATGTAAACATTTTTAGCCACTACACTGCTTTTGCTTGGAGCAACATACAACGATACAGTTACTTTGGTAGGATCGTTAGCATCGTAAAAGATACCATCGGTAATACCGCTAGGGCGCGCTTTTACAACAGGATCTTTTTCTACAAAGTTAAAAGGAACAACAATGTCTGCCGTTTGTGTTTTAGCATCCGATGTACGGAACAAGATGTTAATGGCAGTCAAATTTTCGCTAGCAGCACAAGCGTAATATTCGTCAAGCGAAGGAATGGTAAGGGTCCATTTGGTGCCCGATTTTGTACATTTGTACTTGTCATCGTTATCACCCCAATCAGGAGCACATCTCCAGGAACCTTGCTCTTTCGATGTTACACCTGTATGTGCATAACAAGTGGCTTGGCCTGCCATTGGCGTACCTGTAGGATCAAACGTAATCACAATTTTTCCTGTATAATCCAAAGGAATTACCGCCGGATCGGTAGTAACTTGCGCCATGGCAAACAAACTTGCACACAGCATGGTTACAAGAAGTAACGTTTTTTTCATTGTAAATTGATTTTATAGGTTAGTAAATTATTTTTGCACCAATTGCATTTCGTAAAGATACTAAAAAATATGATACGACAACAAAAAAATCATTATCTTTGTACCTAAATCATTTTGTTTAATCGATCATTGGGAAATCCCCATAAAAATATGGAACATAAACTATCTATCTACAACACGTTAAGTCGAAAGAAAGAGACTTTCATCCCCTTGCACGAATCGTTGGTAGGAATGTATGTATGTGGACCTACCGTATACGGCGATGCCCACTTGGGACACGCACGTCCTGCTATTACCTTCGACTTGCTATTTAGGTACCTACAACACCTAGGATACAAAGTGCGCTACGTTCGCAACATTACCGACGTAGGTCACTTGGAACACGATGCCGACGAAGGCGAAGATAAAATTGCTAAAAAAGCTCGCTTAGAGCAAAAAGAACCCATGGAAGTGGTACAATATTTCTTGAACCGCTACCACCAAAGCATGGATGCGTTAAACGTACTTCCACCTAGCATTGAGCCCCATGCATCGGGTCATATCATTGAACAAATTGCCTTTACCCAAAAGATTTTGGACGCAGGTTATGCCTACGTAAGCGAAGGTTCTGTATATTTTGACGTAGAAAAATACAACAAAGATTACCACTACGGCAAACTATCGGGACGCAACATTGACGAATTGCTTGAAACCACCCGCGAATTGGATGGTCAAAGCGAAAAACGTCGCAGCATGGACTTTGCGCTTTGGAAAAAAGCCCAACCCGAGCACATTATGCGCTGGCCATCGCCATGGAGCGACGGTTTCCCTGGTTGGCACATGGAATGTTCTGCCATGGGTTGCAAATACTTAGGCGAAGAATTTGACATTCACGGCGGTGGTATGGACTTAATGTTCCCTCACCACGAGTGCGAAATTGCACAATCTACCGCAGCATTGGGCAAAGAATCGGCACGCTATTGGATGCACAACAACATGATTACCATTAACGGTCAAAAAATGGGCAAATCGTTGGGCAACTTTATTACGCTCGATGAACTGTTCAACGGCACACACAACCTATTGGTACAAGCCTACAGCCCCATGACCATTCGCTTCTTTATTTTGCAAGCACACTACCGCAGCACCGTTGACTTTAGCAACGAAGCTTTGCAAGCTTCCGAAAAAGGATTGCAACGCCTCATGGAAGCCTACGAACGCTTGCAAAAGCTAACCGCATCGGCTACATCAACGGTAGAAACAGCTGGTTTGCGCGCTAAACTAGAAGAAGCCATGAACGACGACCTCAACTCGCCCATTGCCATTGCTCATTTGTTTGATGCCTGCAAAGCCATCAACCAAGTACACGACGGCAAAGCCACCATCAGCCAGGCCGACCTAGACGAACTAAAAGCTACCTTCCAACTCTTTATCGAAGATATTTTTGGTTTGCAAAGCGAAGAGAGCAACGCAGGCACCAACGACGCATACAAAAAGGCCATCGACCTTTTGTTGAATATGCGCCTTGAAGCCAAACGCAACAAAGATTGGGCAACGTCCGACAAAATCCGAAACGAACTTACCGCTTTAGGTTTCAGCATCAAAGACACCAAAGACGGATTCGAATGGAACTTATAATAAAAAAATCGGTTTATCTTGGTAAACCGATTTTTTTTCATCCTAACGTTAGGCATAGGTTTTACTATCTTTTTGCATTTTACCTTGCCAATGCCTTGTCGTCTAACCCAAAGAAACAAGATTAAAATCGTTATGAAACAAAAACTATTCACTGCTCTTTTGGCTTTTTGCGCATGCACGGGCAGCCTCATGGCAGAAGATTGGACCCTTAACCAATGCCTTGAATATGCCAAAGAAAACAGCATCAGCGTGCTACAAGCCATTCATAACTACGAAACCGCCCAGCAAAATGTCATTGCTGCCAAAGGCGCTTTTGCCCCCACCATTTCGGCATCTACCAGTCAGAACTTTGGTTATTCGGGTATGCTTACCAATAACGGGCAAGCCTCTTACGGTGCTAACTACGGCATCAACCTAGGTATGACCTTGTTTAACGGCGGCAAACTGTCGTACAACAAAAAACAAAGCGACATTTTGGTAGAAGTGCGCAATGCGGGCATTTTATCGACCCAAAAAGAAATTGAAATTTCTATTTTAAGGGCCTATTTACAAGTACTATATGCCCACGAAAACGTAAAGATTGCCGAAAGCATGCTTGCCCTTAGCCAACAAGAATTGGATCGTTCGCAAATTTTGTTCGAAGCGGGCAAAATTACCAAGGCCGATTTGGCACAAGTAAAAGCACAATATAGCCAAAACAGCTACAGCCTAACATCGGGCAAAAACAATTTGCGCAGCGTAATTATGGAACTTAAACAGCTACTGGAATTAGACATCACCACCTCGTTTAACGTGGCCATACCCGAAATTTCAGACCAAGAAGTATTGCAAAGTTTGCCCGAAATGCTTGACATTTACAACCAAGCCATGCTTACCATGCCCCAAATTAAAGAGGCAGAACTAAACATCAAGGCATCGGAATACAACCTAAAGAATGCCAAAGCAGGCTACTGGCCTACCGTTTCGCTATCGGCAGGTATGTCGGGCAACTACAACACCAACGGAGCGGCCTCTTTGGGCGAACAATTTACCAACAGTTTGGCACCTTCGGCCGGATTAAGCATCAACATCCCCATTTACGACCAAAGCAAAACCCAAACCTCGGTGGCCAAAGCCAAAATTGAACACCAACAAACCGAACTGCAATACCAACAAGCCGAAAAACAAATTGCCAAATACGTAGAATCGCTTTACATCGATGCGCAATCGGCACAAAGCAACTATTTGGCTGCAGCCGACAAATTGGCTTCGATACAAGAAAGTTACAACTTGCTTTCGGAACAATTTAATGTAGGTATGAAAAACACCGTCGAACTGTTGAGTGGCCAAAACGACTTATTGGCAGCACAATTGCAATTGGCACAAAGCCGTTACCAAGCGGTTATTAGCATTCAATTGCTCAATATTTTGCAAGACAAAGAAATTGTTGTAGGAAATTATTAAAACCCTTATACTATGAGAACAAAACACATAGGACTATTCTTGCTACTACTGGCAGGAGCATCGTGCCAAAAGGAGCAAGCCTTTACTGACACATTTAAGACGGCCGTTGTAGAAAAAGGCAACATTGTAAACACCGTTACCTCTACCGGCACCGTAGAACCCGTTAATAGCGTAGAGGTAGGTACCCAAGTATCGGGTATTATCGATAAAATTTACGTAGACTACAACAGCGAGGTAAAAGCAGGCCAAGTGATTGCAGAATTGGACAAAACTACCCTAGAGGCAGATTTGCGTTCTGCTCAAGCCAACTTAGCATCGAGCAAAGCCGAGTTAACCTACCAAAAAGCCAACTACGACCGTATTAAATCGTTGTACGAACGCCAAGTTATTAGCGATGTTGAAATGGAGCAAGCTCAATACCAATACGACAAAGCAAAAGCCGCATACGATAAGGTACAAGCCGATATGAGTCGTGTTAAAAAGAATTTGGATTACGCCACCATTTACTCGCCCATTAGCGGCGTGGTATTGTACAAGGCGGTAGAAGAAGGGCAAACCGTTGCTTCGAGCTTTAACACACCTACCCTGTTTACCATTGCACAAGACTTGCGCAAAATGCGCGTTATTGCCAACATTGACGAGGCCGATATAGGTGTGGTAAAAGAAGGACAATTGGTTACCTTTACTGTCGATGCTTATCCCAACGATGTGTTCAACGGCAAGGTAAGTCAGGTACGCTTGCAAGCTACTACCACATCGAACGTAGTAACGTACGAAGTGGTAATTGATGCTCCCAACGAGGATTTGAAACTCAAACCCGGGCTTACTGCCAACATTACCATCATTACCGAAGCGGCCAACGATGTGCTGATGGTACCCGTTAAGGCCTTATCGTTCAAACCCACCTTGCCCAAAAAACCCGACATGCCACAACCACCTGTTGCGCAAGGACAACCCGATAGTATAGCAAGCAAACGTCCTGCACTACAAGCAAACGAAAAAATTATCTTTATCAAAGATGCCCAAGGCATGCATCCACAAAAGGTAGAAATTGGCATGACCAACGGCATTTATACCGAAATTAAAAACGGGTTGGCACTTGGCGATACCATTGTTACCGATCAAATAGCCGAGATAGACCTACCTGCGCCTGCAGGCAAGATGGGAGGCAGTCCATTTATGCCACAACCTCCCGGTCGTAACCGCAAAAGATAAGAAACCATGAGCAAAAAGACCATTATAGAAATCAACCAATTGGTGCGCAATTTCCAAGTGGGCGACGAAACGGTACATGCGCTTAGAAAGGTTTCATTTGCCATTCACGAAGGCGAGTTTGTTACCATCATGGGCACCAGCGGTTCGGGCAAATCTACTTTGCTCAACATTTTAGGATGCTTGGACACCCCTACCGAAGGCGAATACCTATTGGACGGCGAATCGGTTTCTAAAATGAGCAAAGACCAACGCGCCGAATACCGCAACCGTAAAATTGGTTTTATTTTTCAGTCGTACAACTTGCTATCGCGTACCACGGCATTAGACAATGTAGCCCTACCCTTGCTGTACAACGGCCACATTGGCAAAACCGAGCGCATCGAACGTGCCAAACAAGCCCTTATTGATGTGGGATTGGAAAACAGAATGTACCATTTCTCCAATCAAATGTCGGGGGGTCAGCAACAACGGGTAGCCATTGCTCGTGCATTGGTTAACAACCCTGTTATTATCTTGGCAGACGAGGCAACGGGTAACCTTGACACCCGCACCTCTTTCGAGATTTTGAGTTTGTTCCAGGCGTTGCACAAGGCTGGCAAAACCATCATTTTTGTAACGCACAACCCAGAACTATCGCAATACAGCAGTCGCACCATTTTATTGCGCGACGGACAAATCATCAGCGATACATGCAACGAGCAACCCCTATCGGCTGCTGACACCCTAGCAACCTTACCCAAAACAGATTTGTAATGAATTATTGGAATTTATTTTATATTGCCCTACGTGCTATTTTGAGCAACAAAATGCGCACCTTTTTAACCATGCTGGGCATGATTATTGGCGTATCGTCGGTCATTACCATGCTGGCCATTGGACAAGGTTCTAAACGCAGCATCCGCGAACAGATTTCAGAAATGGGGTCGAACATGGTTATGATTTACCCCAACCGTGGTATGATGGGCGGTGTGCGTATGAGTGGCGCCGATATGCAAGTGCTTAAAATCAAAGATTTGGAAGATTTACAAAACGAGTGCCCACACCTCAGCGCCATTACACCGCAAGTAAACAGCAGCGGTCAACTGATCAACGGCACCAAAAATGCCCCTTCTACCGTATATGGGGTGAACGAGGATTATTTAACCATTCGTCAATACAAGGTAGACAAAGGCAGTTTCTTTTCGAACGAACACGTAAAAACCTATGCCAAAGTAGCGGTAATTGGCACTACAGTAGCCAACAACTTATTTGCCGAGGGCGAAGACCCTATAGGAAAGGTTATTCGATTCAACAAGATACCCATTACCATTGTAGGTGTACTTGCCTCTAAGGGCAGCAACAGCATGGGACAAGACCAAGACGACATTGTACTCATGCCTTATACAACCGTACAAAAACGCATTCTGGCACAAACACACTTTCAGAGCATTGTAGCATCGGCTACATCCGAAGACGAGACCGAGTTGGCTGTTGAAGAAATCAGTACGGTATTGCGCCGCAACCACCAAATTGGAGCCTATCAAGA
>JAZRBL010000080.1:0-4878 GCA_045635045.1 Candidatus Enterocola sp.
CAACGATTATCGGCAATTTGCGTCCACTGGGCGTGGGTAATGGTGCAGTTGTTGGTTTTAACGTCGGTATGCAGTTTGCTAAAGCTGGTAAAATCGATGTAATCAAATAGGGTGGCAGACGCTTGGTTCATTAAATCAAAACGAAGGGTGGGTTGCACTTGCAAACTTTGGGTGTTAATAAAGGCGTCTTTGTGGGTGTGTACGTGGTATTCGTAGGTGCGCGATAGGGCATCAAAACGAGCATGTAAATCGTTTTCGACAGGTTCTATTTTAAATACAGCGATATCGGCAGGCAGGTATACGTTGAGGCGTTTGGTAAGGTGTGCGGCATCAAACGTCGCGTCGGTATCAAAATGCGCGGTCATGTAGCGGGCATGTACGCCCGCGTCGGTGCGTCCAGCGCCCGTTAAGGCAATGGGTGTACGCATAAGGGTGCTCATGGCGTCTTCTAGCACCTGTTGTATGCTCGTGCCATTGGGTTGGCGTTGCCATCCATGGTAGTTTGCTCCGTTGTACTGAAAATAGATAAAATACCGCATTTATATGTCGCTTGTTAACTCCTAACTCCTAATAAACTATATTATCCCTCCTTATCGGATAATGGTTTCGAAACGCTTCAAACCACTCCGGATGCGCTTTTAACGCATTGCTTTCGCCTTCTACATAATAGGGTAGGCCTTTTTCGCCAGGAACTTGGATGTGTATGTGTTTGTCGATGCCAAAATGACGACAAACGGCTTCTACTGCCATTCGGGTGCCGTTGGCTTTACCATCTACCGAATATCCGGCAATGTGTGGGGTGCCAATGGAAACTTTGTTTAGTAGTTCTATCGATATATGGGGTTCCCCCTCCCAACAATCGAGTGCAATTTTACCGGGGTATTCCAGTAAATCGGGGGTATGGCATACTTCGCCACGGGCAGCGTTTATAATCAGTGGGGTTTGGCTGCAATTCTCCAAAAACGCTTTATTAATAAGGTGGTGCGTATCTGGGTTAAGTGGGGTATGGATGCTTATAATATTTGCCTGTTTCTGTATTTCTTGTAGCGATACAAAACCCGATGGACCTTCTTTTTGTGCTCTGGGAGGGTCGTTTAACAATACATTCATTCCCAATTGTTTGGCCATTTCTGCCACTCGTCTACCTACGTTGCCTACCCCAATAATTCCGATGGTTTTGCCGGCTAAATGGTCTTTTAGTAGGTAAGTAATAACGGCATGTATATAGTTTACAACACTATTGGCATTGCAACCTGGGCAATTGGTCCATGTAATGCCGTTTTGGGCGCAAAAGTTGGTGTCAATGTGGTCGTAACCGATGGTAGCTGTGGCAATAAATTGCACAGTACTACCCAATAGAAGCGACGCGTTACACTTGGTTCGTGTGCGGATAATAAGTGCGTCGGCATCCTTTACGGCATCGGCTGTAATCTTGTCGGGCGATAGGTATTCCACTTGGGCTACATCGTCCAAAAGTCCTTTTAAAAAAGGTATGTATGCGTCGGCGACGATTTTCATTGTTGATTCGTTGAATCTATTATAACTCCTATGCTGTCGCTAGGTGCGATGCTATCGGGTAAGGTGCTGAAGACATCGGGTGTGGGAGAAACGTATTGAATTTGTACCAATTGTTCGGGTTCCCCTAACTCAATTTCATCCAGTAGGGTGCCTGCACCGTCTTTTTCTAACAAGAATAACAAATAGTCAATATTGCTGGCCAACGTGCGTTGAAAGGTGGCATTGTAGGCATAACCATTGAATTGCCCCTCTGGATTGGTATTGCTTAAAATGCCTAGCAACTCGCCATGTATGTTGTATACAGGTTGTCCCATGCGTCCGTGGGGAGCATCGCAAGTGGTGTAAAAACTTGTAACAATGGTATCGTTTTCTAGCGCATGGCTGTACGTGCTGTCTAGTGGTAAAACGGGGGCGTATAAATACGATACACGGTTGCGTTCGTTTAACGTGCTAAAGGCCGAAAAAGAAAGTCCGTTGTTTTGTTGGTAGCCTTTTATGGTGCCGTATCCTAAACGAAGGGTATAGTTGGCGTCGGCTAGCATAACGGTGCTATCCATTTCTTGTACAGCTGTTTGGTACAATCGTTTTGAACGATCGATGGATGGGATAGATTGTGCGTACAATAAATAGTGCAAGCGTTGCAGCTGTTTTAGTTGCTTGCCAAGTTGCAACAAGGGGTCGCCTGCACGTTGTTTTTCGGTAGGCTCGTCTAGGTATTTGGTAAAACGTTTTTCGTCGGTTAAGAACGATTTTTTAAATACATAGTCGACGTATTTTTGGGTATTTCCCTTGTATTTTTTATCGATGGTAGTGTAAAACGAAGGAACATAAGTAGAATCGCAAACGCTTCTGTAATAGTCTAGCACCTTGGTTAACCATTCTTTTTGGGCCGCTATGTCATAATTTTCGTACAGTTTGCTTAGCTGTCTAAGGGTCATGGCCTCGTTTTGGGTGTTGATGTCCAATAGTAGAAAAGCCATCTTTAAGCTAGTGGTGTATTCTACTAGTTCTGCGTTTATGCGGTATTGTTTTAGGTGGTGCCATCTGTTGCTATAGGTGTTGTGCAACAAGGGCAAAAGATTACCGTAACGCAATGCGGTTTCAAAATGGGGGTGGTTGGCTGCCCAATAGGTAAATTTTTGCTCGTTTTGTTGTTTTTGCTGTAGCAATTGCATGCGTTTTAAAATGGCGTGCTCATGCTCTTTGGTGGCTAGAATGGATGGTTTTGTAACGGGTTGATGTTGAGTGATAAACTCCCATACGGCAATTCTAGTGCTATCGTCTATCCAGTTTTCTTTCAATTCGTCGGCTAGTAGGCTTCGATCGCTGGTATTGGGGTAACCCAAGTAAAATACAGGGTCGCCTATGCGCTTTGGAATTTGCGATACAATGGCATGTGGGGTATTTTGTGCAGGTACATTAAATTCGGAATACACCGCAGGTGTGTTGTCGCGGTTGGTGTAAATGCGTAGCAAACAAAAATCGGCTAAATGGGTAGGGGTGGCCCAAGGTGTGGCATTAGGAGTGGTGGCCAGCTGTTTGTTGGGCAGGTATACCAAACGAATGTCGTCGTATCGGGCGTATTCGTACAGGTAGTAGTGCTCATTTACGTCTTTTTCTATTTGTACAATGTGTCCTGATTGGGTAGTTTGGTTAAGGTAGATGGTTTGGCAAATAGAATCGATTTGTTGTTTACGCACGGTTTCGTCGTAATCGTTGGTAATGCCCTTGGTAATATCTTGGGTAATATCGACGGTACGTTTTAGCTGAAGTGCATACAAGTTGCTAATGGGCATTTCTTCTTTGCTAGAGGTGGCAAAGAAGCCGTTTCGTAGGCTATCTGCTTGTTCAATAAAAGGAATAAATGGGGTGTAATTGGTCAGTAGCAAACCTTGGTTGGACATCATTACACCGCTATGTCCGTTGGATAGGTAAACTACTTGATCTTTTAAAGAACTATCTTGCTCGCTATAAATATCTTCTGTCAATAGTTCGCCTCCGGCCTCGTCTATTAAATCCAACAAGGCGTTGGGTATGGCAGTAGGGTGCCACATACCTTCGTTGGCTACCATCGTGGCAACCGATAGATAGCACCATGCAAGTAGGAATGCTTTGAATTTTTGCATAATATAGTTGTTCAATCACGCAAAAATAGTGATTTTTTTGTAGTTTTGCATGCAACTATGGTAAGTTATTTGCAGATAGAAGGTTTGACCAAGCGTTTTGGGGCTACATTGATGTACGAAAACGTGAGTATGGAGTTGTCTGAAGGGCAACGAGTGGCTATTGTAGCTAAAAATGGTGCCGGAAAAACCACTTTGCTCAACATTATAGCGGGTAAAGAGCCTTACGAAGAGGGGTTGATTACCTTTCGCAACGATTTACGCATAGCTTACTTAGATCAAAATCCAACCTATCCTGCTCATTACTCTGTTTTGGAGGCTTTTTGTTCGGTGCCTAACGAAATGGCCAATTTAATTGCCCGATACGAGGCGTTGCTAGCCAAAGGCGATGCGGTGTATCAAACCGATGAGTTTCAACAGGTACTTACCGAGATGGACCACCACAAGGCATGGGATTACGAACAACGTGCCAAACAAATTCTTACCAAATTAAACATTACCGACTTTAATCAAAAAGTGGGTACGTTATCGGGTGGTCAGTTAAAACGATTGGCCTTGGCCAATGCCCTGATTAG
The DNA here is from genome assembly GCA_045635045.1 of Candidatus Enterocola sp. Lineage (GTDB taxonomy): Bacteria > Bacteroidota > Bacteroidia > Bacteroidales > Paludibacteraceae > Enterocola. The sequence goes on from JAZRBL010000080.1 coordinate 4,217, forward strand.
CGAACCCGATTTGTTGATTTTGGACGAGCCCACCAACCACCTAGATTTGGCCATGACCGAATGGTTGGAAGAGTATTTGAATAAATCGTCGCTTACGTTATTAATGGTTACACACGATAGGTATTTTTTAGACCGTGTTTGTACCGAAATTATAGAGATAGATAACCAACAACTGTATCGTTACAAGGGTAATTACTCGTATTATTTAGAAAAGCACCAAGAGCGTGATGAACAGCGTAATGCAGAACTAGCTCGTGCTAATAATTTGTTTCGCAAAGAGTTGGATTGGATGCGCAGGCAACCCCAAGCCCGTGGTACCAAAGCAAAAAGTAGAATAGACGATTTTTATAAGTTGCAAGATAAGGTGCGCCAAAAACCCACCGATGGGCAAGTGCGTTTAGAAGTTAAATCGGCTTATTTAGGGTCTAAAATTTTTGAGGCGCAATACATTTGCAAGTCGTTTGGCGAAAAGCGCATTTTAAAAGACTTTTACTACCAATTTAGTAAGGGCGAAAAAATGGGCATAGTGGGTGCTAATGGAACCGGTAAATCTACCTTTGTAAAATTGCTGTTGGGTTTGGTAAAACCCGATAGCGGTGCTTTTGATATTGGCGAAACGGTAAAATTTGGTTATTACAGCCAAGAAGGATTGCAGTTTAACG